>NZ_SLUN01000026.1 GCF_004340685.1 Hydrogenispora ethanolica
TATTCAGGCTCCCGGATGCAAGGTTTTTGTTCTTTTATCGCTGTTTTCCTTGGATCTATTATACCACAAATAGCTCTTAAACTTAGTATTATCAAGGCTTTTTTCTCTGTTCAGCGAACCCTACTTATCCGGCGGAAGAAACCTATCAGCGCGCGGATTATGAAAAGCTTTTATTAACTTACTCCGATCACCGTTTGCTTGAGGAACCAAGACGCTCCGAACTCTTGAATTGCATTGGCGATCTAATCGATCGCCGCTTCGGGGGAAAAGTACGCAAGCAATACCTGCATGAACTGGTTTTAGCACGGAAAAATTGACGGCCAAAAACAAGGATGGATGAACCGGCAACGCCATTCGCCGTAAAAGTTTTTTCTTTTGGGCATACTTTAAAAATAAGCAAAAAGTAAAATGCCCGAAACCCAAACTGCCAACCGCCTTATTCACGGAAGTTCCCCATACCTTCGCGGGCACGCCCATAACCCCGTCGACTGGTACCTTGGTGGATATGTTTGTAATTGATAAAAAGCTTTCTTTACCGAATAATCTCTTGCAATTTCTTTTTCAAAATGGGGAGTTCGTTTTCAACAACATTCCAAACAATTTCTAGATCGATAGCGAAGTAATCATGAACTAAAATATGGCGCATACCCATTATCTTTGCCCATGGTATTTCGGGGTACTGGTCGCGGTATTCAGAAGAAAGCTTGAAAGCCGCCTCGCCAAAAATCTGTAAATTATGAACAACATAAGTCTGGATAAGTTCGTCACCGGCAAAGGCGTGGCGACCTCTAGCGGCATATTTCTCAATTCGCTTGATCGCTTCGAGCATATCGAGTATTCGCTCCCCGGGTTTTCTCACAGATTGATCACCTCATTTAATACTTGCTCCCGAATCCGTTCTTTAAGTCCGTTCTCGGTTACAATATCAACGGAGCATCCTAGCAGATCCTCTAGCTCGATTAGTAAACCGCCTAAATCTAAAAGACTACGGCCCGGCTCTAGTTCAACGAGAAAGTCGATATCGCTTTTTTCATCGTCGTCGCCACGTGCCACCGAACCGAAGATACGAATATTAAATGCGCCATAACGAGCTGCGGTAGCCAGTATACTTTGTTTTTTACTATTGAGCAATTCTTTGCGTTTCAAGGGCATCCCACGCTTTGTTCCACCTTTTTACAGATAATTTCATGATCATTATACCCCAAGATTCTAGGTTTGAACAGTAAAGTCCGAACAGGAGAAAGAGGCGTTATTCCCCAAAGTTAAAGTCGCGCCAAATCTCCTGTTTTGGGCATGCTTTAACTTAGTAAAAAAAGCACATCCAAAAAGGATGATCTATCAAATGCCTGAAACTCAAACTACCAACCGCTTTATTCACGAACTGTCATTGGTGTTACGATTGCTAAAGTCAAACTTATCATTATATCGGAATGAACCTTTTTAAATAATGATGTCTCTTATAGAGCGAAGGGTGCACCCAAAGGAGGCGATCATTTCCTTGGAGCGAATAGACTTGATCAAACGTTGTCAAACCGGGGATAAGTATGCTTTTGAAGAACTGTATCATTTATCTTGTCATCAAGCTATTAAAACAGCCTATCTTATCTCAGGGCAGCGAGGCATGGCGGAGGATATTGTCCAGGAAGCTTTTATTCGATGTTACAAAGAAATCAGGCAGTTAAAAGAGCCAGATGCATTTAATTCCTGGTTTTACAAGATCTTAATCCGCTGCGGTTGGCGATTGCTCGCTAAAAACAAGGCTCTATCATTAGTTTTTCAACAGACGATTCAGTCATCGACAAGAATTTTTGTCTGGATGACATGGTGGAAACCCAGGAAGTCCGCGACCGGGTCCAAAAGGCGATGGGAAAACTAACATTACCACTGCGCACCGTCGTTATCTTATATTATTACAATAACATGACGATTCCGGAAATTGCGATGGTTTTGGGCTGCGTACAGGGGACCGTCAAGTCACGGTTGCATAATGCCCGAAAATTAATTGAGAAGGAATTAAAGCCTTATATTGACGATGAAAAGCAGAAATGCACTGTCAAATCAACTAATACCCCTGCTCCTATCAAAGTAGAAGAACTGCATAATGATGCAGGATTTTTCGGTTAAAAAATTTAAGGAGTTGATGGTCAATGGCTAAAATCAATCAACTGGAATATCAAATCCAATCCGCTTTACAGCAAAAGGCGGAAACAATTCAAGTGCCGCAAGATTTGTTTGCCAGGATTCATAAGGAGTTGCCAATTGGCCCCACCATATGTAGACAAAGCAAGTTGGGCCTAATTTGTTGGCGAGTAGCCATAATCGCTATAAGTGTTATTGTTATTACTGGAATGATATTGGTCCCGTTTTCACGGGAAGCAATGGTCATGGCGGCACAAGTGGTTGATTCCATCAAAACCATCTTTATTGTGGAAAAAAAGGATGGGCATTATCGTACAGTAATTAAGCCGGTAGGGGAATTTAAGCTTTCCCAAGGGGTATGTAAGAAGCTATCCGGGGTGGACGATTTCAGTCTCGGGCAAAAAGTTGGTTTTAAAGTAGTTTTTCCAGATACTTTAGCCGGTTACCGGTTGGAATTTAAAGCAATCGGCGCAAAGTTGGATCGGAAATTGGATGTGGATACCTTTAGCCAATTGGGCGATCGAATTCAAAAAGCATTGGATGACGACCAGGCGTTAAAGTCATTAAAGGTTTATGACGCCCATCGTTATGCCGGCGCTTGTTACCGAAAGGATAATACGATTATTGGAATGTATGTTATGGATCGGGCTTATCATATAACCCATAACGTTATAAAAAAAGTAACTTTTCAGAATTGCGGGGGATTTTGGCTGGAGCATCCTCGAAATCAATATTTTAAAGACAAAAATACCGAAGTAAAAAACTTGCAAGTTAGGCATAGCTTGTTTTGGGTGAAAAACGGTCATGGATTCTATCTCCGATCCGAGGGGGAGACCGATCTTACTTATCAAGAAGCGATACGGATAGCTGATCTTTTTTCAAAGGCGTATTAAAAGCCATGTGATAAAGTCCTTGGAAAGCGTGAAATGGTTTAAAAAAATTTTTAAACGACTTTATCACTTGCTTCTCTGAGCTTTTGTGAACGCCCCGACCTTCGGACGGAGTTTATCACAACGCTTTTAAAGACATAGATTTAGAGCATAACCATCCCTGATTAGAAGACTAAGGGATGGTTATGCTCTAAATACAAAACCATGCCAGGAACTCAATATACCAACCGATTAATTCATGAATCCTCCCCTTATCTTCGCGGGCATGCCATACCTCGCCGATTGGTACCCCTGGGGCGAGGAAGCCTTTCAAAAAGCTAACGACGTAGATAACCGATCCCGCTTTCCTGCGGCTACTCCGTCTGTCACTGGTGCCACCTTGCTAAAGATACCGTTTTGTAAAAGACGAAACACTTGGTAATGATTTCAAAAAAGCATACCGCTGTCGCTGACGGATGCCCTGAACCAATTATGAAACGATGTTTGAATTCAAACCAGTTCTTTCAGCCTTTGCAAATCCATCTTCCTAATGACTGATAAATTGGTTTTGAGCTTTTGAATATCCCAATCCCACCATTTTATCTTTCGTAACATTTGAATCGTCGGATCATCGAACCGGTATTTAATGATGCGCGCCGGGACGCCGCCCACTATACCGTATGGCGGAACATCTTTGGTGACGACCGCCCGGGTACCGACGATTGCTCCATCGCCGATATGGACTCCCGGCATGATAACGGCTTCATAGCCAATCCAGACATCATTTCCGATCACGATGTCGCCTTTATTGTCCCAGGCTTCAGTGGGTTTTAACGTTTGATCCCATTCCTCAAAGAAGATGGGGAATGGATAAGTCGAGCAGGAATGAAGGGTATGATTGGCGCTATTCAAAATAAATTTGGCCCCGCAAGCAATCGAACAAAACTTACCAATGATCAGTTTATCCTTATTAATCGGATAATGGTACAGGACATTCTTCTTCTCAAACGCCGTAGGATCTTCAAAGTCGTTATAGAAAGTAAAGTCCCCCACAATAATATTGGGGTTTTGGACCACATTTTTAAGATAACAAGTATTTTTGTCATTCCGCCGCGGGTAAATTTGTCCGGGATGGGGTTTACCATGATGGAAAAAGCAGATGCAATCGTTTTTATAACGCCGCTTTATTGGTTTACCTTTCCCGCTCAGCTGAAGGCGGCCATCGATAAAATGTATTCGTTTATTATCAGAGGAAAGGAACTCAACATCAACGAGAGCATGCTTTTGGTTTGTGGAGAAGCGGATGATGAGTCAGCGTTTGACGGTATTATAAGCACATATCAAATGATGGCCTACTATCAAAAATGGACAGATCGAGGTCATCTGATCGTTCCAGGGGTGCGGAATAAAGGAGATGTATTGACTACTAAATACCTTGCTCTTGCGGAAGAAATGGGCCGGAATATCTAGCGACTAAAGAGAGCTTGCCGAGTGACTGAGAGCTTGCTGAGCGACTGAGAGAGCTTGCCGAGTGACTGAGAGAGCTTGCTGAGCGACTGAGAGAGCTTGCTGAGCGACTGAGAGAGCTTGCTGAGCGACTGAGAGAGCTTGCTGAGCGACTGAGAGAGCTTGCTGAGCGACTGAGCGAGCTTGCTGAGTGACTGAGAGAGCTTGCTGAGCGACTGAGAGAGCTTGCTGAGCGACTGAGCGAGCTTGCTGAGCGGTTAATAACTGGGTATCCCCGAATTATATTCCTGAGGCGTCAAATTAAAAAGGTGGGTTCAACATGAATCAGAAAGATCGAATGTTGGCTGGCTTGCCATATAAAGCTTGGTTGGATGGATTGCCGGAAGAGCGAATGGAGAACAAGAAGAAGCTCCGTAAGTATAATCAATGTCAACCGGACGAAAGAGCAACAATCGATGAATTAATAAGAGACATTCTTGGTAAGGCAGGGGTAGGTGTACATATTGAGGCCCCCTTTTATTGTGATTATGGAAAAAATATTGAAGTCGGAGATTATTTCTTTGCGAATTACAACTGTACAATTTTAGATGTCGGAAAAGTAATTATCGGTGATAATGTGCAATTCGCCCCAAATGTTTCGCTGTATACAGCGGGGCATCCTCTACATCCCGATTCCCGAAATTCCGGGTATGAATATGGCATGAGTATAACCATTGGAAATAATGTTTGGCTTGGCGGCAATGTGGTTGTAAATCCCGGAGTTCATATTGGCGATAATGTTGTTATCGGCTCGGGAAGTATCGTAACCAGGGATATTCCCGACAATGTGATAGCGGCGGGAAACCCGTGCAAGGTTATTCGTAAAATAACAGAAGAAGACCGTAAGTATTATTATAAAAAATATGACGCTGATCTAGTGAAAAACGACCCAGAGACTCATATCGAAAGGAGTGAGCGCCATGATCGCGCTATATGCGCATGACGGGGAGACGGTGGGATCCTTCTTTTGGAATGGCTTTGATTGCGGTGCGTTGATGCGATTCGGGCTGTGGTGCCGATCGGCTGCGCTGAATTTCCAGATTACACTTTTGAGGAACTTTCAATTGCAGAGATTGCGCAGATTGTTCCGTTAAAAAGCCTGCTTATTGAGCATTTACAAAGCGCTCCGTTGTTTGTCCCGTTTTTCGCTGGCCGGGATATTACTTATGTCAAGGAAGAAAACGAGCGGCGAAAATCGAGGTATTTTGTTGCCAGGGATAATGGGAAAACCATTGCATTTATTGAGATTACGGCTTCGGGTGAAAACTTTGTGGGCGACGCCCCGGAAATGACCAATATTTGCGGCGCTTATATGCTGCCGGAATATCGGGGCAGCGGTGTTTATACGAAATTACTCGCGGTGTTACTAGAAAAGATTCGGTCGGAAGGTTATACCCTTTGCGGGGTGGATTTTGAAAGCTTCAATCCGACGGCAAGGAGCTTTTGGTTGAAACATTTTACGGCTTATACTTATAGTATGACGCGGCGGATTGATGAACGGATTTACCGGGCGAATGAATCCGAATAGTTTATTTGGCGAGTAATATGATTTAAGGGCTGGGAGAAGGGAGTCGGACTGAGGCATTGACTAACTTTCCCGGCTTTTTTTACTTATAGCAGGTTCAACTATGGTGCTAGATGCCACTCATTATACGGATCCTAATCCTTTTCTAAAGTCCGCTTCTTCCAGTTTTTATTGGGCGCGACTCGAGCGAAACGGCGACAACGCGGTCGATAGCGCCGATGTCTGCTATGACAGTGACGGGGATGGCATTTTAGACGGAACATCCCGGGCACGAATCGTTAACGCCGATTCCATCGATTCGGCCCACCGGCAAGCGTATCCGATCAAAGTAGTAGATTCGGATGATGTAATGGTGTGTCTGCCGAAGCTCCTCCGTACTCGTGAAGAAGCGGGCGGCTCCGTCCCACGAAGAGAAACGAAAAGCGAGGTCCCGTGAGTCGTCAGAATCTTTTCAATTTTGGATTCTGGGATAAAATCCTTGTTTCTCCCGGAGCCGGGAGAAAGCAAAAATGGGGGAACGGACCCTGCAAACTCTGCAGACAAAAAAAATCCGCCCATTTTGGGCATACTTTAACTCAAATCAATAGTAACCCAAAAAGGATGATCTATAAAATGCCCAAAGCCCAAACCACCAGCCGTCTAATCCACGAAACTTCACCTTACCTCCTGTCACACGCCCATAACCTCGTCGACTGGTACCCCTGGGGAGAAGAAGCCTTTCAGAAAGCCAAGGAAGAAGATAAACCTATCTTACTTTCCTGCGGATATAGCGCTTGCCATTGGTGGCATGTTTAAATGATAAGCTTGTTAACACTATCATATAACATAATTTATTACCAGCGGAAGGTAAAAGATGATTAACGTCGAAGTTTATTGTAATACATTGGAAATTAATAAGGGCTAAAGCGATTCGTTAAAAAATACTGGCATGTTTTGATTAAAGTAGCGATGAATAAATGGCGCTCATAAAACTACCATTAAAGATTATTTTAATTACTACCATCTTTTCAGGAAGAGGTAGATTCGCAATACCATTTTTGGATGAAGCCTCCACTTTGTGTAAATACATTTCATTTGTGAAAGTCACCTTCGCGGCAAGATAATTCATTATATACAATACAAGTTCTTTTTAGATGCTATATTAACTAGCCATTGCGAACTTAATAGAAAAGTTAGAGTAAAATCGCAAAGCTATAAATTTAGTTTATACGAGGTATTAATGAGAACTATACGTGTGCTGGCACCAATTATAAACATATTTCCAGAAAGTATTATTCGATATATTGGCAGTAAAGCATCTGAATTTCTTCTTAATAAATATGCAACGTTAGAGGTAACGGGAAATGAATTCCTGTCTGAGCGGATAGGCAAGCCAACAATATTTATTGCAAATCATTTAAGTAATATGGATGGCCTTGTTCTCAATAAGGTACTTAAGAAAAATAATGTCACCTTCATGGCAGGCATAAAACTGAACGCAAATCCCCTTACATCAATATTTCTGAAAACAGTTAAGCACATTCCCATAAGCCCAAATTCAGCTGATAGAAATGCAATCCAAAAGGCTCTAGCCGTATTGAGTACGGGAAAGTCAATTTTAATATTCCCTGAGGGGACTCGAAGCAGATCCGGTTCCATGGTAAAGGGTAAAAAGGGGTTTCTACTATTAGCAAAACTCTCTAAGGCTGATATTGTTCCAATAGCACTTGAGGGAACAGAGCTTTTGTTGCCGGTCAACCAGAATGACATGGGTAAGGAAACTCCCCAGCATGCAACAGTGAGAGTAAATATAGGGAAGCCTTTTCAGCT
The DNA here is from genome assembly GCF_004340685.1 of Hydrogenispora ethanolica. Lineage (NCBI taxonomy): Bacteria > Bacillati > Bacillota > Hydrogenispora > Hydrogenispora ethanolica. The sequence goes on from NZ_SLUN01000026.1 coordinate 7,849, forward strand.
AGAGGAAAAAAGTCACAACTGTGATAATTGGGATGAAGAATGTGTATATACCGCAATGATAAAAATTGCACAAATGCTAAAATCCGAATATCAGGGTGTATATAAAATAGACTAACTAAATGGAGACGAGGTAATCGATATTAGGACATGTGTCTCCAATACCATCCCCGGCAAAAATCCCTCCATTTTGGGCATACTTTAACGCAAATCAATAGTAACCCAAAAAGGATGATCTATAAAATGCCCGAAGCCCAATACACCAACCGCCTGATCCACGAAACCTCCCCTTATCTCCTCCAGCACGCCCACAACCCGGTCGATTGGTACCCCTGGGGCGACGAAGCCTTTGCTAAAGCCAAAGCCGAAGATAAACCCATCCTGCTTTCCTGCGGCTATTCCGCCTGCCATTGATGGCACGTCGGCTAAAGACACCATTTCAATAATAAGGAATTTGGATATTTGATTTTTGGAGGAGTGGGGTCAAATCATTTTTTAATAGTTTTAGGCATCAAAGGTAAAAATAAATAAAAATGTTCCGAAAGGTAACCTCCGTGAAATATGATAAGTCGCTACATGCTATTTTGTTATCGTTGGTTGGTTGGCCTATGGGTGAGACCTACACACGGATAATGAAACACTTCGGTTTGACAACCTTGTCGGGTCTTGAAGCGCTCAGCTTGATGTGGGTCAAAGAACCAAGTTGGTTATTGGGAATTTTGGCGGCTCTCGGGTTTACGGCATGGTTGGGTTTGATGATCTACCACGGCACAAAAATTCTGGGAATTGATCAGTTACCAATCAAAGCCATGCTCATCACCATGACCGGGGAATCTTTGGTTTTTAGTGTTTTTGGAATTCTTGGCAAGAACGAACAATTGATTCAAAATGTCAGCGGTAACTTCGTCCACGCTTCTGGTGCGGCATTTGGCGGATTGGTGGCGGGTTTTTTGATAAAAAAGTATCTTTTTAGTGAAGTTCCTGCGAAGGAGAAATAATCTAAGCTCCTCCAACACGCCCACAACCTCGTCGACTGAGACCCCTGGGGGCGATGAAGCGTTTCAGAAAGCTATCGAAGAAGACAAGCCAATCCTGCTCTCATGCGGCTATTCAGCCTGTCACTGGTGCCCGCCCTCATTCTATCTTTCTCCCCCAGGGAGAAACGAACAGTGAATTTTTGTGAGTCATAACAATCTTTTTTTGGGCTTTGACCCCCTGTAAGAAGCAATCACTACTTTGTAAAATCCCGTTCGTTTTGGGCATACTTTAACGGTAAGCGAAAAAGTAAGCCCAAAAAGGATGATAGATACATGCCCGAACCCCAACCCACCAACCGCTTGATCCACGAAACCTCCCCTTATCTCCTCCAGCACGCCCACAACCCGGTCGATTGGTACCCCTGGGGCGACGAAGCCTTCCAAAAAGCTAAACAAGAAGATAAACCCATCCTGCTTTCCTGCGGCTATTCCGCTTGCCACTGGTGCCACGTCATGGAGCACGAGTCTTTCGAGGATCCGGACATTGCCGCATTAATGAACCAATATTTCGTCAATATCAAGGTTGACCGCGAGGAGCGGCCGGATATCGACCAGCTGTACCAGGATGCGGTCCATACCATGGGGGTGCAAGGCGGCTGGCCGCTGACGGTCTTTCTCGATCATGAGTTGCGGCCGTTTTATGGCGGGACCTATTTTCCGCCGCACGCCAGCTATGGCCGGCCCGGTTTCCCAGAAGTCTTGGAGGCGCTCCATGAGCGCTGGATCAACCAGCGGGACAAGATTCACGCGGCCAGCGCGGAATTGGCCGATTTCATGACGCAAGCGGCGGAGGCGGGGCCGGAAACGGCTGAACTCCCCGGCCCGGAATTTGCCGAGGAGGCGGTGCGCCGGCTCAGCCAGTACTTCGATGCCAGGAACGGAGGGTTCGACGGGGCGCCGAAGTTCCCCAATCCCAGTCTGCTGCAGCTCTTTTTGAAGGTTTCCGTCGCCCGGAAACCGGCGCGCCAGCCGGAACACTTCCTGTTCACGCTGGAAAAGATGGCCCGGGGCGGGATTTACGATCAGCTCGGCGGCGGGTTTCACCGCTACGCCACGGACAGCCGGTGGCTCGTTCCCCATTTCGAAAAGATGCTGTATGACAATGCCCAGTTGCTCTCCAGCTATGCGGCAGGTTATCAATTGAACGGTTCGGCCGAGTTCCGGCAGGTGATCCGCGAGACCGCCGCCTATGTCCGGCGCAAGATGACCGCCCCCGAAGGCGGCTTTTACGCCACCCAGGACGCGGATAGTGAAGGGGAGGAAGGCCGCTATTATCTCTGGACTCCCCGGGAGATTCGGGCGGCTTTGGAACCGGACGCGGCGCAACTGGTTATCGATTATTACCGGGTCAGTGAGGCGGGCAACTTTGAAGGCCGGTATATCCTGAACCGCTTAAACCCGCCCTTGGCAGCATTGTCCGATCATCCCGACGGGGAGCTTCAGGAACGTTTGGCTGCGGCGCGCGCCAAACTGTTGGCGGTCCGCGAGCAACGGATCAAACCGTTCCGCGATGAAAAGATCATTACCAGCTGGAATGGGCTGATGATCGGCGGTTTGGCCCAGGCCTATCAGGTGCTGGGAGACGCGGCCGATTATGAGACGGCGCGGCGGGCGGCGAATTTCCTGCTGGACCGCATGAAGCTCAATGACGGGGGCCTGGCGCGGATCTATAAGGATGGCGCGGCGCGAATCGCCGGTTTCTTGGATGATTATTCGTTCCTGGCGCAAGGATTGCTCCAGTTGTACGAGTGCGATTTTGACCCGCGCTGGCTCCGGGCGGGACTGGAGTTGACCGAGACGGCCAGCGGCAGGTTCGGGGATGGGAGCGGCCGGTATTATCTGACGGCCGCTGCGGGCCAATTATTGAAGCGGCCGGTCTCCGGGAGCGATCAGGCGATACCGAGCGGAGTCGCGGTTCAGGCCGAGAACCTGTTGAAGTTGGCCGCCTATATCGGGAACGAACCATACCGGGAGGAGGCCGCCCGGATCTTGGGGGCCTACGGTCCGGCCATGACCGACAACCCCTGGGGATATGCCGGATTGATCGGAGCCTTGGATGCCTGGCACCGCAATTATCAGACCTTCACCTTTGTGACGGATCAGGCCGGCGTGCCCGATCTCTTGCGCCGGCTGCAAGGAGAATATCTTCCCTACCGGGTGCTGTTGCTGTGCCAAGCCGGAACGGATCTGGCCCATCACCCGGCCGCGCCGTTACTCGCCGGACACCGGCCGCTGGAGGGAAAACCGACCTGCTATGCCTGCATGGAGCGGAGTTGCCATCCGCCGGTAACCGGCTGGGAAGAGCTGCGGGCCTTGCTGAACCCAGAAGCGCCGCAGTGAGTTTTTACCGGATATTAAGTATAGAGGCATTGACAGAGCGAGAAGAGTTAGTTAGAATTCTGATAGTACGAATTCTAACTATTTTTTTAGGGGTTTTGAGTTTGAAACCGACCGAAACCAAAATGGCTGAGATGAACCGGCTGTTCCGGGAGTTTATCGCGCTGTACCATCAGAAATTGGGCATCTGTTTGCAGGCGGATGACCAACAGGAACCCCGATGCAACAAGAACCAAAAGCGGGCGCTTTTCATACTTCATGAGAAGGGAAGAGTCACCCCCAGCGAGCTCGGGAGAGCGCTGGATCTCCAAAAGGCCACCCTCACCAGCCTGGTGGATTCATTGGCTGCTCATAACCTGGTCCGCCGCGAACCGGATCCCGCGGATCGCCGGAAAACCTGGCTCGAACTGACGGAAGCGGGGAGCGAATACGTTCGAATGAAGAAAGCGGCTTACGACCGTTATTTCGCCGGCCGTTTCGCGGCGGTTTCCGAGGCCGAGATCGAGGAATCCCTCCTCAGCCTCAAAAGATTAGTGGACATCATGGGTAAGCTATAACGGGTAAATTCGGATCAAAGGAGTTCATTCATGGATCGCTCGCAACAACTAGGGAAAGACAGGATTGGCAGTTTATTGATGCGGTTTTCGATACCGGCCATTGTGGGAATGGTCGTTAACGCTCTGTACAATGTGGTAGATCGGATCTTCGTGGGGCAGGGAGTCGGAAGCTTAGGGATCGCCGGGGTGACCATCGGGTTTCCGATGATGATCGTCCAGATGGCGTTCGGAATGTTGATCGGTATCGGCGCGACTTCCTTGATCTCCATCCGGTTGGGAGAAAAGAAAAAGGAAGACGCCGAGCTGATCATGGGAAACGCTGTGACGCTCCTGGTCGTCATCGCGATTCTCCTAACCGCTTTGGGATTGATCTGGCTGGTCCCTCTCTTAAAGCTCTTCGGCGCCAGCCACCAGGTGCTACCGTACGCCAAAGATTACATGAGCATCATTTTTTACGGTTCCGTCTTTCAGGGAATCGGTTTCGGCATGAATAATTTCATCCGGGCGGAAGGGAATCCCAGGATCGCCATGGCAACGATGGTCATCGGCGCTGTGCTCAATACGATTTTGGATCCGCTTTTCATTTTCAGCTTCGGTTGGGGGATCAAAGGAGCGGCGTTGGCCACGGTGTTGTCGCAGATTGTCGCCGCCATTTGGGTTCTCGCTTATTTCCTGGGGAAGAACAGCCTCTTAAAGATCAAGCTGCCCAATCTGCGGTTGCGCTGGGATATCGTCCTGGGCATTGCGGCAATCGGCTCCGCGCCGTTTCTGATGCAGCTGGCTGCCGGTTTTATTGAACAATAGCCTGATCCAGTATGGGGGAGATGTCGCCATCTCCGCGATTGGGGTGGTGAACAGCATCGCCATGTTAATCCTGATGCCGATCTTCGGAATCAACCAAGGTGTCCAGCCGATCATCGGGTACAATTATGGCGCCAAACAATACGACCGGGTGAAAAAAACCTTGAAGCTGGGGATCATCGCGGCGACGCTGGTCACGGTCGCGGGGTTCTGTCTGGTGGAGATCTTCCCGAAACAATTGGTCAGCCTGTTCAACGCAACCGACCGGGAGTTGATCCGGATGGGAGCCCAGGCGCTACGGACTTTCCTCTGTATGCTGCCGATCATCGGCTTTCAGATTGTGGGCGCCAATTATTTTCAAGCCATTGGCAAACCGCTTCAGGCGATGCTGTTGAGCCTGTCGCGGCAAGTGTTGGTCCTCATTCCGGCGCTGATCATTCTGCCCCGCTTTTTCGGGTTGAAGGGCGTCTTTTACGCTGGTCCCACGGCGGACCTGATCTCTTCCGTGGTGACCGGATTGGTACTCTTTTATGAGCTGCGGCACTTGGACCGGAAACACATTCAAACGAGCCAGGCCAATGCCGAGACGGCCGAAGCTCTGGCTCCGCTGGAAATCCTGATGGATGGCGAGAAGCCGTGAGAGCCATGGAACTATTGATCCCTGCCGGCAATCTGGAGAAGTTGCGCACCGCGCTTTTTTACGGCGCGGATGCGGTCTATGTCGGAGTGGCGGGTCTGAGCCTGCGGGCCGAATCCGCCGAAATGAGCCTGGATGAGCTGGCCACCGGGATCGGGGAGGCCCACCGCGGTGGGGTCAAAGTCTATGCGGCGCTCAATACGTTCGCGCGCGACAGCGATCTTCCCTCCGTCAAGGAGACCGTCGGGGCCTTGGCCGATCAGGGGGCGGACGCGGTGATCCTGAGCGATCCTGGTGTCTTGGCCCTGGTACGGCGGAATGCCCCCCATCTACCGGTGCATCTAAGCACTCAGGCCAATACCACCAACAGCGCGGCGGTCCGGTTCTGGCTCGAACAAGGGGTCCGCCGGATGGTGCTGGCCCGGGAATTGAATCTGGCGGAGATTGGCGCGATCCGGCGCGAGGTTCCCGAGGCGGAACTGGAGATCTTTGCCCATGGCGCGATGTGCATGGCCTATTCGGGGCGGTGTTTCCTGTCGGCCTTCCGCAACCGGCGCAGCGCAAACCGAGGCGATTGCACCCAGCCCTGCCGTTGGGAGTACCGGATGGTGGAAGCGACCCGACCTGGCGACCCGTTCCGGGTCGAGGAGGATGCGCGCTATAGTTATCTGTTAAGTTCCAAGGACCTGTGCATGATCGAATATCTGCCGGAGATCGCCGCCGCCGGTGTGGTCAGTCTGAAAGTCGAAGGCCGGATGAAGTCGCCCTACTACGTGGCGGCGGTGACCCGGGCCTACCGCTGGGCCCTCGACGCTTTCCGGAACGATCCGGCTCACTACTGCTGCCCACCGGAATTCCTGGCGGAACTCGCGAAAATATCCAACCGCGGCTACACCACGGGATTTTATTTCGCCACAGAGCGGATTACCGAAGTCAATCCGGACGAGAAATACCGTCAGACCCATGACCTGGTGGGAACGGTCCTGGAATACGATCGCCCGCAGCGCCGGGCGCTGGTGGGAGTCAGAAACCGGCTGAGCGCCGGGGATGAAGTGGACCTGTTGCTGCCCGATGCCACCATCGGTTTAGATACGGAAACGTTCACCGATGAACATGGTTTGCCGTTGCGGGAGGCGCATAACGGCTACCGGGTGTATTTTCCATTGCCGGAGGAGGTTCCCGCCGGAGCGGTGTTGCGGCGGAAACTCCCGATGTCATAGCGATTGATTGCGCACTTTTCCCGGGGTCTTCCCGGTGATTTTTTTATAGACCCGGTAAAAATAACTGGGATTTTCGATGCCCACGGTCTTGGCGATCTCGTCGATGGATGACTCCGAATTCGCGAGCAGGACCGATGCCCGCTCCATGCGGCGCTGAATCAAATAATCCGAGAAACTGACGCCCATCTCCGTTTTGAAAAGCCGGCTGAAATAGCTGCTATTCATATTCACGTACTTCGCCATCCGCTCGCAACGGATATTCTCGCCCAAATGGCCGTCGATATAATCGATGACCCGCTGAATCTCTTTCCGCCGCGAACCGCCGCGGGATTCCTCCAGCCGCTCCAGAAAGAACCGGATAACTTCGGACAAGACCGCCCGGTACCGGCCCAATGTGTCTCCGGCCAGATGAAAGCCTTCAAATGTGATGCTGTGGCGGCCGGCCGCCGCCTCCATGTCAACCAGCATCCGGCGGAATAACGATTTTACAATGGCCGGGGGATACTTGGCGTCTTCCAGGGAGCGGAGCGATTGCTCCATCCATTCCCTAAGTCTGGAAGCGGGTCCGGTCTCCAGGATCTCCTTCAGCGCCGCCTGGTAGCGCTGGTACAAATCATGAGGATCGACATTCGAGAAAGTTTGGGCCTGGCAGACCAGGGCGCCCGGCTCCGAATAAAAATAACTTTCGCGGAGGGCGCAGGCCTCGTCCACCGCCTGGCGCAGTCCGGCAAGCGCGGGGCAAGCCGAACTGAAGGTTACGGATACGGAGACATGCGATGCTTCCAGCACCTGTTGCTGGAGCAGCTTTGCGAAATCCAGATCGTTTTGGCTGCGCGCTCCGGGAGCGGGGGATGTCCAGGATAGGATCATCCAGGAATTTTCGGCGTACCGGAAGAAATTCCGCTCCGGTTGCTCCTGGAGGAGTGTCGCGATGCAGTTGGTAATATGGACCTCCGTTCCCGGAGGAAGGGTCTCGAGGTTATCGGCGAATACTCCGATGATCTGAAAGGAACCGGGCGGCAAAGCGATATTCAAAACCCGGACCGCGTCCGCCATCTGCTCCGGATCAGCCGGCGTTTGATGGACCAGACTCATAAAGAAGTTATCACGGGCCAATAGCTTATTCAGGCTCAGACTGCGTTCGGCCTTTTGGCTCTGCTCCGCCTGGTATTTGGCACTCACCTTTCGGAGCGTCCGGAGCAGTTCCTCGTCGGTCAGGGTATACTTGACCAGATAATCCTCGCTCTCCAGCTCCAGCGCGGTCTTGGCGAAGTGGAAGTCTTCATGGCAGGTCAGGAGGACCGACTTGAGCCCGGGGTTGATCATTTTGGCCCTGCGGATCAGCTCCAAACCATTCAGTCCCGGCATGGTGATATCGGTGATCAGCAGATCCGGAAGGCTCTGCTCCACCAGGATCAGGGCCTCCGAACCATTGTCGGCCTTGCCCACGATCGTGAAACCATGCTCTTCCCAGGGGATGATATGCTCCAGCCCCTGCAACATTTCAATATCGTCATCCGCAATGAGCGTTTTGATCATGACCTACTCTGCCTCCTCCGCGGGAACGGGGAGCGTAACCTCGATCGTTGTTCCCCGGCCCGGTTCACTGCTGAGCTTCAATCCGTATTCTTCGCCGTAGTAAAGCTTGATCCGCTCGGCCACGTTTTGGATGCCCATCCCCGAAAACTTGAGGTCCTTCTTCCCTTCCTGAGGGAGAGGATGATCGGCGATGCCCTTGCCGTTGTCCCGAATGGTAATGACGATCTGGCATTCACTCTTGCGGGCGTTGATTCGGATGACGCCCCCGGATTTCAAATTCTCAAAACCATGGATGATCGCATTCTCGACCAAGGGTTGCAAAAGCAGTCGGGGGATCCGGTACTGCAGAATCTCCTCATCAAGCTCGCAGAGCAATTCAAATTGGGTCCCATGCCGCAGCCGGAAGATTTCCGCGTAACTCTGCAGGTTCTCGATCTCCAGCGCCAGCGGGATGAATTCTTCGCCCTTGACCAGCGTCATCTTCAACAGTTTGGTCAGGAGCAGCACCATGGTGGCGGCTTTTTGCGGATTGTTATTCAGGGCGGCCCAGCGGACCGCGTTCAGGGTATTGAATAAAAAATGGGGTCGAATCTGCGCCTGTAGCGCCTTTAGCTCCGCGTCCTTCTTCTTGCGTTCTTTGGCCTGATTCTCTTGGACCAAAGCGTGGATATTCTCTTTCATCACCAAAAAACTGCGCTCCAGGATTCCGACTTCATCCTTACGCTCCGGCAGGGGCCCGGCGGGGGCCTCATCCAGATCAAAATGCAGCATCCGTTGGGTCAGCTTCTTCAGCGGCGCGGAGATACTCCGCGCGATGAAACTGGAGATCCCAAAGAATATCGCTAAACAAAGCAGATTGACCAGCAACAGGCGGTCGGTGGTTTTATTCAGCTGCGCGGTCAATGAGGCATAGGAGCGGATATTCACAACCCGCCAATTCATGTTGGCGATCGTGGCGTACGTGATGATGGACTTGGCGCCGCGCCGGTCTTTAAAGATGAAATACCCCTTGCGGTTATCGGGAAACTCGGCCTGGTGGATACTGGAAAAAGTCCGGTTCAGCCAGCGCGGATTGGAGGATGAAATAACCAGGCCCTTTTCATCCAACATGACCCGCTGCTGCTGGGGATCGAGCGGCGAAATGATCTTATTGAACTCGTTTCCGGGGACACTGATCACAAATATACCATACTCTTTTCGCCACCAGCTGTCGGTAATCACCGTCGCCAGCGTCAGCACATACGGTTCAAACTGGGCGTTGCTCCGGACATAGTTGGGTTCGAGGCTTCTCCAAAGCAGCCGGTTGTCTTTTTCATGGAAGGCTTCAAACGTGTAATCCTTAAAATAATCGTCCTCGCTTACCGCGTCCAATGGCCAGTTGGTAATCTTGGCTCCGTCCTGGGTGATAACAGTCATATAGCACCGGGTTCCCATGGTGGTAAAAGCGATATTCTCCAGGATGCCGCTTACCTTGTTGATCCGTTCCAGTTGGTAGAGGTTGCGGGTTTTGGCATTGGCCCAACTGGCGGGCTGTTGATTGATAATCTCCTTGATGTTCTGGTCGTGATTGACATATAAGGCCACGGAGATCATTTTTTTCAACTCGTAATTGACGCTGTTGGCAACCAGCTCGATAGAGTTCAAGGTATCGCCGCAAACCTGCTTGATGATGATCTCCCGAGTGGTCGCGAGCGAAAAATAATACAGGATGGCCGTAGGCAAGGCGATCACAAACATGAACGCGATGATCAGCTTATGGAAGATGTTCAAATTACTGAATCGGCGCTGGATTGTCCGGTAAAATTGTTTCAGTGCGACGGGCAATGTTCATCCTACTTTCTCGGGAGCCCTTAGAATTGTAATTCTATTGTAACAGCATCTTTGCCTTTCGGCAGCCTATGAAAAATTGGTCGGGCCTGTCAATCGAACCAGAACTGTACCCCATTCAATGCGGAGGGCGAGCGGAAGCCCGATATTCCTTACGGGATGGGCGATCTTTGAACCTAATTGTATTGTACCTCGCCGGTTACGGATAAGTAAATTTTCTGAGACAAAGAAGTAATGAAAGGTAACAAAGAAGTCATCGCGAGAGATTGGAACCGCTCAAAGAGGATGCTATGATGTCATCATCGGACAGAGGGGGAATTTTAGAGATGAGGAATCGGAGTAAAAAAGCCACCTTGGATAGGGATGAGAACCTTTGGGGATGGTTTTTTCTCCTGCCAAGCGTGGCCGGATTTTTGATTTTTTATGTATTTCCATTGCTTTTTTCGCTGTTTTTGAGTTTTTGCCAATGGGATTTCGCCTCGGGCTTCAGTACGATCAAACTAGTCGGGGCAGAAAATTATAAAAATTTACTGAGTGACGTCTGGTTTACCGATTCATTCAAGAACAGCGTTATTTTTACGTTTGTGGCGGTGATCGTCGGGACCGCCTTGGCGCTGATTCTGGCCGAGATCATCAACAAGCAGGTTTATTTCAAAAATGCCTTTAAAACCGTGATGTTTTTGCCCTACATCTCCAGCGCGGTGGCGGTGGCCATCGTCTGGATGGTCATGCTTCAGCCCAGCTTCGGCCCTGTGAACGGTTTTCTGCAAAGCATCGGCATCCAAAATCCCCCCAAGTGGCTGGGGGACCTGAAATGGGCCTTGCCGACGGTCACGATGATCTACATCTGGCAACAGCTGGGATATAAAATCATCGTTTTCGCGGCGGGACTCAGCGGCATCCCCAAGGACCTGTATGAAGCGGCGGAGATTGACGGGGCCAATGTCGTCCAAAAATTTTTCAATGTGACAGTGCCGATGATCTCTCCGACCACCTTCTTTTTGGTCACCATGGGAATCATCAGTTCGTTCAAGGTCTTTGACCAGATCAACGTCATGACCCAGGGCGGACCGGGAACGGCTACGACCGTACTGGCGTACTACATCTACCGCGCCGCCTTCCAATTCTATCAGATGGGCGCCGCTTGTTCCTCGGCCTGGGTGATGTTTATTCTGATCTTCGTGGTCACGATCGTTCAATGGCACGGGCAGAAAAAATGGGTGAGTTACGAATAAATTGAGGTGGCAAGAAAGATGATCAAGCAAAAATTATCCCTTCCCAAATTGGTGACAACCGTCCTGCTGGCGATTTTGGCTTTTACCATGATTTTACCCTTTCTATGGATGATTTCGACCTCATTCAAGCTGGAAAGCGATGTCTTCAAGTTCCCGGTCGAATGGATACCGTCGCGCTGGCATGCGATGGAAAACTACCGGGAAGTTTGGGGCAGTCAGTATAACTTTGGCCTGTATTATTGGAATACGGTTAAAGTCACTATCGTGACTACCATCGTGCAGGTGCTGATCTCGGCGATGGCCGCTTACGCCTTCTCCAAGATCAATTTCAAATACCGCAACCTGGTCTTCCTCGGTTACCTGGCCACGGCGATGATTCCCGATCAAGTGACCATCGTTCCCAAGTTCATGTTGTTCCGCTGGTTTCAGCTCTTTGACACCCACGGGGGCCTGATCATTCTGAACGCCTTCAGCGTGTACGGCGTGTTTTTGCTCCGGCAGCACATGGTCACCGTGCCCGGCGTCCTGTCGGAATCGGCCAAGATTGACGGCGCCAATCATATTACGATCTTTTCCCGGATTATTTTGCCGATCGTCAAGCCTTCCATCGTGACCCTGGCCATCCTGAAGTTCGTCTGGACCTGGAACGACTATCAAAACCCGCTGATCTTTTTGAAAAGCCGCGACCTGTTCACGATTCAGCTGGCCATGCAACAGTTTATGACCGATTACGCGTCCTACTTCTCACTGATTATGACCGCGGCCGTTTCGGCGATCGTACCATTGATTATCGTGTTTCTCATCGGCCAGCGGTTCGTGGTGGAAGGAATCACGGTGGGAGCGGTAAAAGGATAGTTTATTCTCATATCTTGAGCAGCCGTGTGATAAAGTCTCTTTCCAATCCATTCGACTCGCCAAAGGATTTGAAGGTGACTTTATCGCTTGCTTCAAGCAATCGCTGTGACTCTTCCGGCTTTTTAGCCGGGTTGATCACGGCTTTTTGAGAGTAATTATCATATAACAAATCCAATCAGGGAGGTAAAAAGATGAGCAAACGTTTGACAAGGATTTTGCTGTTGGTGGTCATGGCCGGACTCTTGTTGACCACGGCCATGGTGAACGCGAAGACCATCGAACCGGTCACCCTCAAATTCTATTCCTGGGAGACGCCGTTCAAGACGCAGGATCAAGCCGTCATCAAAGCGTTCGAGGCCAAGAATCCCCGGATCAAGGTGGACTTGGAATACCTGGGGGACAACGTCTTCGATGATTATCAGAAAAAGCTGGATCTGCTGATCCTATCCGGTGAAAAAGTGGACGTGGTCGGACTCTCCAATTCCCGGCGTTACACCAACTATGTCATGCGCGGCATGCTGATGCCGATGGACAGCCTTTTAAAATCCGATCATACCAATTTCAACAAAGTTTGGAGCTTTAATACCAAAGTCGATGGCGTGGTTTACGGACTCCCCGGCGAACTGCAAGTTTATTTTGTGATGCTCAATAAAAACCATTTGGACGAAGCCAAACTGCCGATTCCGCCGCTCAACTGGACCTGGGCCGATTACCGGGAGTATGCCAAGAAATTGACCAAAGGCCAGGGCAGCACCAAACGGTACGGTTCCTACTTCCATTCCTGGATGGAATATTGCACGATGGGCCTGTTCTCAACCAAACTGGGCTACCCTTACTACAAAAGCGACGGTTCCTTCAATTTCGACGATCCCATGTTCAAGCAATTCCTGAAGTTCCGTTACGATATGGAGAATTCCGATAAGTCGCAGCTGCCGTTGATCGACATCAAGACCTTGAAAGTGACCTACCGCGACCAGTATTTTAATGAGAAAGCAAGCATGATCGCCACCGGCACCTGGATGCTTTCGGAGATCAAGGACCAGAGCAAGTTTCCGCATAACTTTGTAACGACCTTTGCGCCGTTGCCGCGCTGGGACAAGAATACCCCGGAAGGCCGCACCTCGGCGGATGCCAAGATGTGGTGCATTCCCAAGACTGCCAAACATCCGAAAGAAGCCTATAAATTCATCAAGTTCCTCACCACCGACGGCATGAAGATCCGGAATGTGGTTTTAGCCAGTGTCAATAAACCCGGGTTCAACAACTCGATCATTAAGGGCATCGTCAGCGACGGCGCCAAGTATTATGATGTGAAAGCGCTGAACCGCGTGTTTAGCAACAAGAAACTGTTCCTGAACTCCCCCACGGTGATGCCGGAATACACCGACCAGGTCAACACCATGTTCCTGGAAGAGACCGACAAATACCTGATTGGCGGCCAACCGCTCGACCAGACGATGGAGAATATCAAACGGCGGGCGCAGGAGATTGCCAACAGAGCCAAAAAGTAACACCCCCGGTTTCCCAAGAATAAGTAAGGCTCCGGCCTTACTTATTCTTTCTAATGCAAGATCCTCGTGCCATCCCGGTTCCCGGCCGGAGGATGCAACACTTTACAATCCACAATTCAACTATTGCACAGTCGCAGGGGCGACTCGAAACGGTTGCAACCACAATCGAGCAATCACACTGGAGGAGCAAGATGAAAACGTTCCCTTATGGCGCAGTCTTAAAAGTACAGCGCGAATATTCCTGGGCAGATATCGCGGAGCGGCTGGACAGGATCAAGCAACTCGGCCTGAATACCGTGGTCATTTGGCCGGCAGTCTATTGGTGGGAGGACCGGAGCCTGCCGAACTACCCGTACAACACCGGACACCGGATTTTGGAATACGCCGCGGCCATCGGTTTGAACATCGTGATGGAACTGGCCGGGCAGATTACCACCTTGGAGTATCTGCCGGATTTTGTGATGAAGGATGAATATTTCGCTGTCAATTTCGACGGCAGTTTATATAAGGATAAATTGAGCTACGGCTATGTCAATTACTTTCATCCCGAAGTCCGGCAACTGATCGCCAAGCAGTTCGGCGAGATCGCCGCCAACTACCGGGGATATTCGTCGCTGTACGGCTATGACATCTGGAATGAGACCATGTTTTCCTCCTATGACCAATACACGCTGGGCCGGTTCCGGCTTTGGCTGCAACAGAAGTATCAAACCATCGAGCGTTTGAATGCGTCCTGGGAGCGGGTTTATCACGACTGGTCGCAGATTCAGTACACCCGTTGGCTGTGGGCCAGCGTCATGCCGAAAGTCGATTTTCACCAGTTCCATAAAGAGACGGTGGGCATGATTCTGAAAGAATGGTCCGACGTGGTCAAGGCGGCCGATCCCGTCCATCCGGTGCTGGCCGATAATGTGCACTCCATGATCACTCAGGACGGCAGTTACGAACGACCGCAGGACGAATGGAACGTGGCCGCCAATGTCGACGTGATGGGCATGTCGTTTTATCCCAAAAATACTCCCAAAGTCATGTCCGACGTGCAACGCTGGGAGACCCTGACCGGCTTTCACTCGGCCGCGACCAACGGCGAATTTTGGGTCGCTGAGCTGCAGACCCACCTGCAGACGCTCTTCAACCCGCAAAGCGTGGTCCATCCCTACGAGCTGAAGTGGTGGAACTGGGAAGCCGTCTCTCACGGCGCCAAGGGGCTCATGTACTGGATGTGGGAGCCGTTCATCAAGGGCGTGCAGACCATGGGCCGCGGCCTGGTCGACACCAGAGGCCGCTATACGCCGCGGGCCGAGACGGCGGCGGAGATGGCCCGGATCATCCGGGAGAACCAGGCCGAGTTCACGACCTACCAGCCGGAGCAGCCACGCGCGGCGATCCTGTATGACAAGACCAGCCACGATTTTAGCAAAGCCTATACCGAATATTACAAGCCCTTCATTCCGGGCAGCATCTATCTGGATTCCATCGCCGGCCTGTATCAGGCGCTGTGGGAACAGAACATCGCCGCCAAATTCATCACCCCCGAGGCAGTTCTGGACGGTTCGGCCGGACAGTATCCGGTGCTGTTTATCAGCAACCAGATCAACCTGGACGACGAGCTGGCCGGGGGAATCGCCGACTATGTCAGCCGGGGCGGCGTGGTCATCGCCGACGGCAAGCTCGGCGAGGTTAGCGATCTCGGCATCCTCCACAGGGATCTGCCGGGTGGCAAGCTCAATGAGGTCCTGGGTTATCAGCATGCCGACTTCAGCCCCGACGACCTGGATATCGAGCTGGTTTGGAACGGGGAACCGGCCCTGATCGTCCCCGGCTATTACGACCGCCGGATGCTGGAGCTGTCCGGGACCAAGCCCGTCGAGGTGCTGGGCAGGTTCGGCGACGGCGCGCCGGCGGTGCTGCGGAGCCGGCACGGCGCGGGACAGATCATTTACTTGGCGACTTCTTTGTGGTATGGTTATTTCCGTGAGTATCATCCCAGCGTCGCCCGGTTGATGTCCTTATTGGCCCGTGAATTCCAGCTGCCGCTGCACACGATCACCAATAATGAATTGAAGATCTGCACGCTCGGCGGAGCGGACGGCTTGCTGTTGTTCGTATTCAACTATGGCCAGGCGGAGATCGGGGCCGAGGTCGAACTGAACCTCCCCGGCGCTGGCGCGAACCCCATTCAGATCGCCGGACTGTACTCGGGGACCAAGCAGAGCGGCGTCGCCGTTCAAGGCGTCTTGAAGCTGCCGGTAACCGTCCAGGGCCGCGCTGTGGAAATCTTCAAAATCACGGTGGTGTCGTAAAAAGTGACTGAAAAAACGCTCAAACTGAGCGAGCAACCGCTAAAGCTAGAGAGCACCCGAGTCTGGCGCACCTACTCCGGGGGCAAAGTATTGGAAGAATGGCAGGGCCGGCCCGATCCCCAGGACGGGGATCGCCCCGAGGAATGGATCGCCTCGGTGACCCGGGCCCGCAACAACCGGAGCGAGGCTTCCCCGGACGAGGGCTTGAGTGAAGTCAGCCTCGCCGGGGACGCGACCGTCCTGTTGAAAGCGTTGATCGACGCCGACCCCGAGGCTTTCCTGGGCGCGGAGCATGTGCGAAGATACGGCGCCAATACGGCGGTATTGGTCAAGGCGCTGGACTCCCGGAGCCGCCTGGCGATCCAGGTTCATCCGGACCGCGATTTTGCCAGGGATGTTTTTCATTCGGCCTTTGGCAAGACCGAGGCCTGGTATGCGTTGGGCGGGCGGGAGATCGGCGGCGAGCCGCCCTATCTGCTGTTTGGCTTCAAACCCGGCGTGACCCGGGAGAAGTGGCGGGAACTCTTCGAGAAGCAGGACATTCCGGGGATGGTCGACTGCCTGCACCGCATCCAGCTGGTGCCCGGCGAGACCCTGCTGATCGAAGGCGGGGTCCCCCACGCCATCGGGTCCGGCTGTTTCCTGCTGGAGATCCAGGAGCCGACCGACTACACCATCCGGGTGGAACGGACCACGCCGGAAGGCAACCCCATCCCCGACGAGCTCTGCCACCAGGGCATCGGTTTCGAGAAGATCTTCGATTGTTTTCATTATGAGGCACTGACGCTGGAAGAGACCCTGGCCCGCTACAGGATTCCCCCGGTCGTGCTGGACGAGGGAGACGGCTTCCGGGTGATCGAATTGATCGGGGCCGGCCATACCGATAAGTTCCGGCTGCAGCGGCTGGAAGTCGGTAAAGCGCTGGACTGCCGCAATGACGGCCAGTTTTCGATCCTGGCGGTCCTCGCCGGGTCCGGCCGGATCCGTTACAGCGATCGCGTCATGGCGCTGCGGCAGTCGCAGACCGTCTTTTTGCCGGCCGGGCTCACGGTGTTCCGCATCGAAGGGGATCCCGGCCATCCGCTGGAACTGGTGCGCTGCTTCCCGCCGCGCTAACCGAGGAAGAATGCGGAACAATCACGTAAGCAGCGACCGTTTTTTCATCGAAAATATGCAATCAACCATGTTACCGTTGCGAACCGGGCCCCAAAGGGTCCCGGTTCTTTGTCTGTTCATGCAAGACCATTCAGTGCCAGCGAATATCGTTTACGGCAATCATGAAACACTTTAACGCCTCCCCGCTAATCAAAAGGATTTGAAGAATATCATTGCCTACCTGAAGACGCAATCACTTTTACAAAAACAGTTTACGAAGTCGCCGAAAATGAATTGGCGGTGACTGCCATCGTAAATTTGGTTACTGAATGCGAAGCGGCAGTCACTGCCGTAAGGTATTTCGTTACTGAAAATGAAGCGGCGCTTACTGCCGGAGTGTATTTTGTTACTGAATGAACTCCGGCAACGACTGCCGTTTGATTTTTTATTATCGAAGCAAGTCCGGCGGTCGTTGCCGGAGTTCCCGCAGTGATTGCCGCAACTGCGGCGCTGACCGCCGGGGATCATCTGGTTGATCCGGGAATGATTTGCCTTGGATTACCATTGGCGGAAATGGCGCTCGGTCGTTATAAGATAAAAATCAAACATATCCGAAAAGTAATTGGCAATTTGTCGCGTTTCATGTATAATATAAATGGAAAATAGAGGAAATTTACGATTGAACGGGTGGGAATGAAGGAGAGCGGCAATGAACGAGGATCACGAAAAGATCGTCATGGCGAAGCTGGTTTTGGAAAAGATCGCCGGAGGCGTCAATCCGTTGACCCATGAAGCCATTCCGCAGGACAGTTTCCTGAATGAGCCCAAGATCATCCGTTGCTTTTATTTTGTGGCGGAAATATTGGATCAAGTCGCGCGTGGCGCCTATCGTTCGGGCGGCGGCAAACCGGCCGCGGCCTTCGTGATTACCCCGGAACAAAAACAGCGGTTACAGTTCACCCCGGGCAAGATCGGTGTCAACGAGTTTGCCAAATGCGTCAATCTGAGCCTCGACCTGAATCAAAGCAAGAAACTGACCGGGGTCGAGCTGAATAAAAGGCTGAAAAAACTGGGCGTCTTAAGCGAAGAGAGCGGCCCGGACGGCAAAACGCGCACGATCACCAATCAGAAATCGCTCGATTATGGGTTTGAAAGCGAGAAGCGCTCCTATAACGGCGCGGAGTATACCATGGTGGTCCTGAACGAAAAGGGCAAACGCTATCTGCTGGACAACCTCGAATCGATTATGGCCATGGAAGTTTAATCACGGCAATTGGGGGAGGATTTGCGGATGAAAACGTTGGTGATCTACCGGTCGAAAAGCGGTTTCGCGCGGCAATATGCGGAATGGATCGCTGCGGATTTACAAGCCGATCTCTACGAGGCGGCCCAGGTGACTCCGGCGCTGTGGGAGAGCTATGACACCGTGATTTACGGTGCCGGCCTGTATGCGGTGGGCATCAACGGGATCAAGCTGATCAAGGAGAACCTCGACAAACTGCGCGGCAAGAAGGTCATCGTCTTCGCCACCGGCGCCTCGCCCGCCCGCGACGCGGTAAGCGACGAAGTCCGAGCCAAGAACTTCACCCCCGAGCAACAGCAACGGATCCGCTTCTTTTATTTGCGGGGCGGCTTTAACTACCATAAACTGCAACCATGCGACAAAGTTGTAATGAGCTTGATGAAATGGAGTCTGAAAAGAAAAAAACAATTGACTCTGGATGACCAGGGGCTGCTGGCCGCCTATGACCAGCCGGTGGACTTCACGGACCGGCGGAACATCGCGGATCTGGTGGCTTACGCCAAGGCCGCGCAGCCGCTTTGAAAGCGCTGGCTTATCGGTCAAAATAAAAGATGATCCGACGATCATCTTATGGGGACGGACTTTATTTTCGGTCGCTGGGCCGGGGACTAACCGGTTTGGGGAGTTTTTGAACGCTCCCGTTATAGAGCGGCTTTTTGCCGCTGGCCGTTTCGGAACTCATGCCAGATCACCTCGATGGATAGAATCTCCATCGCAGTGGGGTTTATGCGCTAAATTAAGGTAATGCTGTCCACTTTGGTCAGATCGATGATGATGCCGGTGCCTTCGGCGGGTTCGTTCAGGAACTCGCCGTCCTCGGTAAACTCGCGGATCCCTTTGATCAGGATCAAACGCTCGTCCTCGGCCACATCGGCCAGCTCGACATAGCCTTCCAGCAACCGCTGCCCCAGCTTGACGGTCACCCAGCGTCCCGCGCTCGCTTCCGGAGAATAGTTGGGGTCAAAAACCGCCGCGTAAAGGTTGGGCGGGGTTATTTTCCCCATCAGCCCGAGCCGGCGCAACACCCGGTACAAAAGGTCATGGATGCGGATGAGAAAGACGGCGATGCCCCAGAGGAAACTGAGGACGATCATAACGGCGGCGCTCCAGAGCGGATAACGGGGGATCAGAGTAAGCAGCGATTTTCCCAGGATTGCATATAGCACGGCATACATGCCGCAACTATAAAAGATACTGGAGTAGGTGATCTCGATCTCTTTGAAGTCTCGTTTCGGTTGCGGTTTGCGATATAAGGAATTGCTGACCGAATAGGCCACGAAGCCCGGCAGAATGAAGGCGATTACCAAGAAAAGCTTGGTCGCGGAGTCGAGCTCGCTCATGGAACCTTAAGCGGCCGCAAGCTTTTCCCGACAACATAGCTTTCGTTGTCTTCGGCGAGGCAAACCGTTCTTTCATTCAACCCGGCGGTCGGAGCGGCCTCTTGGACCGCGACGGCGTGAGCCGGATCCTTTGCGCAGCGGGCGTTGGTATTTTCGCTGGGCCGTCCGCTGGCGGGCTTGGTCAGCTTGGCGACTCTGCCAATATATAATACTTCGCGATTCATCGGGGCCTCCGCAGACGTTGAGTTTTCGTGAAAAAGTAACATTATGTAATACTATTATAATATATTCCCAAATCGCATTCAAGTTTATTGTAAAAGCGGGAACCGGGAAGTCAAAAATCTTTTATCGATCAGAGAATTGTATTATTCCCTTTCACCACCGGACCGACAAAATGGCTTCCTACAGAAGGACGTATTTTATATCGTTCTTCGACACTATGTGATATAATTAACAAAGTAAATTTGACTCGGCTTATACAACCTGAGGGGGTTTATCATGAAAACCATTCCGGTACAGATCTGTTTCGGCACCCATTGCACGATGATGGGGGCGATGGATATTTTGGAAGCTGTCACCGAGCTCAAAGAGCGGATGACGGACTGCCTGATCGAGATCGAGATCGTGAAATGTTTCGGCGATTGCAATTTGGACCGGTTCGCTCCGGTCGTGGTGGTCAGCGGCGAGCGGTTCAACTCGGCCACCACCGAACAGGTGATGGCCAGGATCATGAGCGAGGCGATCCGGGCATGAGGGGCGTTTACACTTCGATCACCAAGATCCGGCGGCAGGTCTTCGCGGAGATCGCCCGAATGGCCTACGAGGGGAACCTCCAGGAGCAACTGGAGGAAGCGCCGTACAAGATCCTCCCCGGCGAGGTGGCCCAGTACCGCGAGAGCATCTTCAAAGAGCGGGCCATCGTCGGCGAACGGCTCCGGCTGGCCCTGGGGCTGCCCATCCGCAAGGTCGACAAGCATTCCCGGCTCTCGCAAGGCATCGAGGCGGCGGATGTGGCGGAGCGCATTCTCCAGCCGCCGCTGGTGAATGTGATTCCTTTCGCCTGCGAGGCCTGCCCGACTGATGCGTTCTATGTCACCGACAACTGCCGCAAGTGCCTGGCGCACCCCTGCACCTTCGTCTGCCCGGTGAAAGCGGTCGGCCTGGGGAAGGACCGCGCCCATATCGATCAGGAGAAGTGCATCAAATGCGGCAAATGCAAGGAAGCCTGCCCCTACAACGCCATCGTCCGTTATGACCGGCCTTGCGCCGCCGCCTGCGGCGTCAACGCCATCGAAAGCGATTATCTGGGCCGGGCGCAGATCAACGCCGAGAAGTGCGTCTCCTGCGGCTTATGCATCGTGAATTGCCCGTTCGGGGCCATCGCCGACAAGTCGGAGCTGTTTCAGGTGATCAATGCGCTCAACCGCGGCGACCGGGTGGTGGTGGAGCTGGCGCCGTCGTTCGTGGGGCAGTTCGGCCCGCTGGCCACGCCGGCCAAGATCGTCCAGGGACTGAAGCTGCTGGGCTTCAGCGACGTGGTGGAGGTCAGCCTGGGCGCGGACATCGCCTCGATTCACGAGGCCCATGTCTTCCTGGACAATGTGCCGCAGCACCAGCCTTATCTGGGCACTTCCTGCTGCCCGTCCTGGGCGCTGATGGCCGAGAAGTTCTTCCCGGACCAGTTCGCCAATATCTCCTCGTCGCACACGCCGATGGTGGCGGCGGCCAAGGCCATCAAGGAGCGCGATCCCGAGGCCCGGGTGGTCTTCACCGGCCCCTGTGTCGCCAAGAAGAATGAGGCCCTGGACGACGAGGTTAAACCGTATATCGATTTCGTGCTCACCTTCGAAGAGCTGATCGCCATGTGGGTGGCGCGAGAGATTGATTTGACCGCGCTGGAGGAAGGGGCCGACGGCGCCGAATTGACCGACAGCTCCAGCTACGGCCGGAACTACGCCAACTGTGGCGGCGTGGCCGCGGCGATCACCCGGAATATTCAAGAGCTGGAACCCGGCCGCGAGGTCCCCGTCGACCGGGCCGATAACCTGAGCGACTGCCGCAAGATGCTGACCCTCGCCAAAGCGGGCAAACGCGACGGCTATCTGCTGGAAGGGATGGCCTGCCCCGGCGGCTGTGTCGGCGGCCCGGGCACCCTGCTCGCCACGCGCCAGGGCTCGGTGAAGGTCCAGGAGTTCGCCAAGCATTCGCCCTATCCGACCGCGTTTGACAATCCCAAGGCCAAGGAGGACTGAAGTCCGGCCCTCCCCGGTGATTTTCAGCTAAATAAATTGAATTCAATTAGAAGCGTTGTGATAAACCCTGCCCGAAGGTCAGGGTGAACACAAAAGCTCAGAAAAGCAAGTGATAAAGTCGTTTTAAATCTTTTTGCAAGCTGAC
Source organism: Hydrogenispora ethanolica (assembly GCF_004340685.1). Taxonomy (NCBI): domain Bacteria; kingdom Bacillati; phylum Bacillota; genus Hydrogenispora; species Hydrogenispora ethanolica. The sequence continues at coordinate 29,840 of NZ_SLUN01000026.1, forward strand.
TTCCGTTTCAAAAGACTTTATCACATGGCTTTTAGATCACCGCCCAGCATCAAGAGGCGGTGATTTTTTGTGGCTTTGAGGTGGCCCGGGTCCAGCCCGGAAATATAAGCGGCTGCCGTTTTATCGGGATCAGAGTTGTTATTTTTTGCATGCCAGGCCGGCCGTTTCGCATTTGGACCCTCCGTGAGTTGGAGAAATACCAGCTGCGGTTGCCCACTGTAGCGCTACAGTTCCGCTGCAAGCCGCTTGCCAGTCCGCCGCAACATGCTATTATGATAGGTGGGAGCGAAACCGGCTGTGCGGGCCGGTTTCGCTCCCGCCCATACCCTAAAAACCCAGAAAGGGCCGGTGCCATTCGGGTCCGGAACCGGGCGGCCCGGCGAAAGGAGCCAGAGGATGATACCCATCGATCTGCATATCCACTCCTGGCACAGTTCCGACGGCGAGCTGTCCATCGGGGAGATTCTTAAGGAGAGCCGGCGGCTGGGGATGAAGACCATCGCCATCACCGACCACAACCGGGTCGGAGGCGTGGCCGAAGCGCTGCGCCATGGCGAACAGCTGGGAATCGAGGTGATTCCGGGCATTGAGATTGACTGTAGTTTCCAGGGGATCGATCTCCATCTGCTCGGCTATTATGTGGATGAGCGCCAGCCGGAGCTGCAGCGCCTAGGAGAGGAGATGGAGGCCCGGGAGTTGCAGGCTTTCCCGCGGGTTCTGGCCGAGCTGCGCAAGCTGGGGCTGGTGGTCGACCCCGCGGCGCTGCTGCAAAAGGCCGCCGGCAATGTTCCCAGCCCGGAGCTGATCGCCGAGGTGCTGCTGGCCGACCCGGCCAGCGCCGGCCATCCGTTGCTCGAGCCCTACCGGCCGGGCGGCAGCCGGAGCGACATGCCCTATCTCAACTTTTACCGGGATTTCATGGCCCAAGGCAAAGCCGCCCATGTCCCCCTGGAGTTGCTGCGGCTTGAGGACGCCGTGGAGCTGGTCCGCCAGTGCCGGGGCATCCCGGTCATCGCCCACCCTGGCGACAATCTGCGGGAGCAGCCGGAACTCATCGACGCCGTCATCGGCCAGGGAGTACTGGGAATCGAGGCTTTCAGCAATTACCACAGCGCCGCCCAGACGGAATATTTCTGCCGGAAAGCCCGGGCCCACCGGGTCCTGGTCACTGGGGGCAGCGACTTTCACGGCAAGAATAAGCCGACCATCGGCATCGGCGGTTACGACTGTCCGGCCGACCCCCTGGAATGGCTCGGGGAGCTGCGGCGGGCCCGCGCCGGACTTTTGCCCTGAGCGGTCGCAGTCCCGTCGCCGGTATGCTCAGGGGGCGAGCTGCCGGCGGAGCTCGGCCGCGATGGCGGCGACGCCCCGCTCGATGGCCGGGCCATCGGTCCGGGCGATGCTGAGCCGGATCCCTTTCTCGTAGAAGGAGCGATCCAGGTAGTAGGAGTCGCCGGGGGCGACCAGGACCCGCCGGGCCCGGAGCGCGGCGATCAGCCCGCCCTCGGAGGCGGCCGGCGGCAGCTTCAGATAGGAGTAGGGCCCGGACCCGCCTCCGGTCCACTGGGCGCCCAGCCCGGTCAGGAGCGGGATTTGCCGCTCCAAACAGCGGAGTCTTTCGCTCAGCTCCTTGCCAAAGGCGGCGGCGTGTTTCTTCAGCAGGTTGCTACGGATATAGATCTCCAACGTCGCCTGGGAAATCAGCGACGGGGTGAAGTAGGAGTAGTAGTAGGACAGCTCGATATACTTCTCGAAGGTCGGCAGCAGGCCGGCGGGGAGCACCACCAGGCCGATCCGCAGCCAGGGCAGGATCTTGGTGAAAGTCTTCAAATAAATATGGTGGCGGTGGTCGCCCTCGGCGAAGACCGGGTCATAGCCGCGTTCGCTCATCACGTCCCCAAAATAGTCGTCCTCCACGATATACACGTCGTAACGGGCCGCCAGTTCGGCCAGGCGCTTCCGCTCGGCGCGGCGGTAGGCGGTTCCCAGCGGGTTGTGGTTGTGGGGCACGGTATAAAAAAACTTGATGGTCCCGGAGCGAAAGAGGCTTTCCAGCCGCTCCAGATCGATCCCCTGCCGGTCCCTGGCAACGCCCTGGACCCTGGAACCGGAGAATTTGAGGAAATCCAGGTAATAGCCATAGGTCGGCTGTTCGACCAGCACGGTCTCCCGGCCGTTGGGGAAGGGCATCTGGGTCAGAATGCTCAGCACCGGTTGCGCCCCCAGGGAGACCAGAATATGCTCGGTCTCGGCGAAAACTTGAAAATCCGCCAGATAGGACGCAAGTAAAGCGCGGAGCGAGGCCACGCCCTTGATGTCGTGATCGATGGCTTGACCCCGGTAAAGGTCGACCGCTCGGTCCAGGCAGTGCTTGAGATCGGGGGTATGAACCGCGCCGCTCATCGGGTTGCCGGTCGAGAAATCGATGGCGGACCCGTCCCGCTCGGGCTGGTGCAGCAGGTTTTCGACCACGTAGTACCCGCTCTGCGGCACCGAATAGACCAGGTGCTTGCTTTTTAGCGTTTCATAGACTTTCACGGCAGTGCTCTGGCTGCAGCGATAGGTGCGGCATAAATCCCGCACCGAAGGCAGCTGCCTGCCGGGCTGATATTTCTTCCGCATGATCGCCTGTTCCAACTCGGAGACGATCCGCTGATAGATCGGTTTTGCCACGCCGTTTCCACTCCTTTGTACCGCTACAGTTCCATTGTAACATGCTTGAGCCCTGGTGAACAGGGCGCTATAATGAATAGCGGAGTCCGAAACAGTTTGCCAATTCTGTCATTGTTTGAAAGATAGGCTGAATCCATTGATCCATCATGAAAGGAGTTCCTGGCGATGAGACACGATCTGAAAAAAACCTTGGTCACGGCCGGCGCTTTCTTTATCTTCTTTTGGTTCGGATTTCTGGACAACCTGAAAGGGCCGACCATCCCCTTTATTCTGAAAGACCTGGGAATCGGCTACTCGCTGATGGGCAACGTGCTGGGACTGCAGTACGGCGGCTTTTTTCTGGCGACGTTGGCGGCCGGAGTCCTGATCTTCCGTTTTGGCCTCAAAAAAGTCTTCCTGGGCCTGAGCATGCTGCTGTTGGCCGGGATCGGCTGCGCGGCGGCCGCCCCGGGCTATGCTCCGCTGGTCCTGGGCTTTTTCTTGACCGGATTGGGGCTGGGCGCGGTGGAAGTGGCCGGCAACAGCACCATCGTCCTGCTGCATCCGGAGCGAAAAGGAAAACTCTTGAACTTGCTGGGTTTCTTCCACGGCGTGGGTTCCATGATCGTGCCCATCTATGCGGGCGCGCTGCTCTCGGCCCATTATTCCTGGCGGTTCACCTTCGCGCTGTCCCTGGCGCCGCTGACGCTCTTCCTCATTTACCTGCTGGCGGTCAAGTTCCCGGAATACCGGCGCGAAGCGGCGGAAAACATCTTCGCCCTTTTGAAGTCGGCCTTTACTGCGGAGATGATCTGGCATTACCTGGCGATCTGTTTTTATGTGGCGGCGGAAATCGGGCTCGCCGCCTGGATCATCGAGTACAACTATAAGATCAAGGGACAGCCGCTCTTTTACAGTTCGCTCTCGCTCACCCTGTACTTCGGGCTGATTACCGGGGGGCGGTTGCTCGGCAGCTTCGTCGTCGATCGCCTGGGGCATCTGCGGGTATTGCTGGCGGCCGCCCTCGGCGCGGTCGTCTGCCTGACGCTGGGGCTCTACGGCCCGGCCGCCGTGGCATTTTTCCTGCCGGCCACCGGCTTTTGCTTCTCGATCATCTTTCCGACCCTGACGACTTCGTTTTCGAATATCTGTCAAGCCGGTATCGAAAAGTATCTGGGCTTCTTATTCACCTTCGCCGGAATCGGGGGGATGATCGGGCCGTGGCTGATCGGGCTCTGCGGCGGTTGGCTGCAGCTGGGGACCAGCATGTCGCTGCTGATTCTCTACGCCTTGATCATGCTTGGCTCCATCGCGGTCCTATTGGGAAAGGCCGGAAACGATCTGCGGGTCAGCCGTCGGAGCGGCGCCTAACTGTCCGAAGGGGGCCATCGGTTGCAAAACAAGGGGATAGCCTGAGCCAGGCCATCCCCTTGCCGGTATGGTGCGTTGCTCGCTAATCCATCATTCTTCGGAAAATTGCAGTTCCCCCGCAGCCTGTCGCATCCGGTGGGTCAGGTTGTTGATCCACTTGCCCGAGCGTAGCCGCCAGACGCCGACGCTCAATTTGAAAAATTCGTCCAGCGTGGCCAGGAGATAGACGAAATAGGGCGGGAAATGCCAGACCAGGCCGCCGATGAACGAGAGCGGCACGGCGATCAGCCAAAGGCCGGCGGTATCCAGGAAGAGACTGAACTTGGTATCCCCGCCGCTGCGCAGGATGCCCACGATATTGATGAGGTTGAAGATCCGGAAAGGGATCGAGCAGGCGAAGATGGTGCTCACCATCCGCGCAATATGGGTCACCTGATCGGCCACATGATACAGCGTGAGAAAGGGCCCCATCCCCAGCAGAATCAAGCCCCCGATGAGCAACCCCGATACCGGCCCGAGGATCGCGAACCGTTTGGCGTAATCCAAGGCCAAGTCCTCCCGGCCGGCGCCGATCCGGTTGCCGACCATCACCGCGCAGGCATTGGCCATGCCGATGAAGAGCACCATCGCCACCCGTTCCACGGTTGAAGAGATGTTGACGGCCGCCACCACGTCGGTGCCCATATGCCCGTAGACCACGGTTAACATCACCATTCCCAGGGACCAGAGGGACTCGTTACCGATCACCGGCAGGGTGGTCTGGAAGAAGCGCTTGACAAACTCCCGGGAGAGGTCGAACATCTCCTGGAATCGGGCCGCGGGCACCATCCGGTTCCGGTAAACCACCGAAAGCGTGATGAATAGTTCCACGGCCCGGGCGATCAAGGTCGCCAGGGCGGAACCGGCCACTTCCAAACGGGGGAAGCCCCAAAGCCCGTAAATCAAAACATAATTCAGGATCGAATTCAACCCGAAAGCGATCAAGCTGACTTTCACCGGCAGCTTCACCTCGCCGGTGCTGCGCAAAATAAAGGCGTAGCAGAAGCTGACGGCATTGAATAGGTAACTGAATGAAATGATCCTCAGATAGCGGCTCCCCTGGGCGATGACCGCCGGGTCATTCGTGAAACAGCGCAGAACCGGCCCGGGGATGAAGAAGGCCAGCCCGAAAAAGAGCAGCGCGATGGCCATTCCGGTGGCCAAGGCCACCCCCAGCACCCGCCGGATATTCTTCAGATCGCGCTGCCCCCAGAATTGGGCGGTGAAAATGGCGGCGCCGCTGTTGACCCCGAACAGAAGCAGGTTGAACAGGAAAAAGACCTGATTGGCCAGGCCGACCGCAGCGATGGCGGTGGCGCCCAATTGGCCAATGATGATCGTATCGACCATGTTCAACGAGGAGGTGATCAGGTTTTGCATGGCGATGGGCAGCGCCAGCGCCAACAAGGGCTTGATAAATTCGGGGTCCTTCAAAAGTTTGTGCCACATGACAACCGTTCCTTATGAAAGAATCATTTTACCATTTTACTATAAGAAAGCCGTTTTCCGCAAATAAAATTCCATGAAAGGGTGTTCGGAACGCACCGGAATTCCGCCGTGGCATCAAGCGCGATGCGGGAGCGGAGTGTCCTGAATGGATAAAGCGCTGCAGCGTCACATAAAAATAGAAAACATAAAAATCTTGTAACGCGGGGGCCGGCCATTGCCACCCGGGATGGCCGATCCTATAATAGAGTTGACAGCATATCACAAAGGAGTGTGGCCCCATGGGTTTCAGGGAGAGATTGTTCGGTGAGAATCACCGGCCGCGCTTTACCGGCCTGGAGATCTTGCAATACATCGGACCGGGTCTGTTGGTAACGGTCGGTTTCATTGACCCCGGCAACTGGGCCTCCAATGTGGCGGCCGGTTCCGATTACGGCTACCGTTTGCTCTGGATGGTCACGCTGTCCACCCTGATGCTGATCATGCTGCAACATAATGCCGCTCATCTGGGGATCGCCACCGGATATTGCCTTTCGGAAGCGGCGGCGCTCTATACTCCGCCCTGGGTGGCCCGGCTGGTCCTGGGATCGGCAGTTCTGGCCAGCGTCTTCACGGCCCTGGCGGAGATCCTGGGCGCAGCCATCGCGCTGCGGATGTTATTCGGCTTGCCGCTGAAGGCCGGGGCGGTCCTGGTGACTTTGGTTGTCACGTGGCTGCTCTATGCCAATTCCTATCAGAAGCTGGAGCGTTGGATCATTGGTTTCGTTTCGTTGATTGGGCTGTCTTTCATCTTCGAGCTGACGCTGGTCCGGATCGATTGGGCACAGGCGGCCGTGGGCTGGGTGACGCCCCGCTTTCCCCAAGGGTCGCTGCCGGTGATCATGAGCGTACTGGGCGCGGTGGTGATGCCCCACAATCTCTTCCTCCATTCGGAGATTATCCAGAGCCGGCAGTGGAATCTCCAGGACGACAAGGTCATCCGGCACCAGTTGAAGTACGAATTTTACGATACTTTGTTCTCGATGATCGTCGGCTGGGGGATCAACAGCGCGATGATTCTGCTGGCGGCCACCACTTTTTTCAGCCGGGGCTTCAACGTGACCGAATTGGAGCAGGCTCAGAACATTCTCCGCCCAATGCTGGGAAACGGCGCGGCCGTCGTTTTTGCGCTGGCGCTGTTGATGGCCGGCCTTTCCTCCAGCGTCACCGCTGGAATGGCGGGCGGCAGCATCTTCGCCGGACTGTACCGGGAGCCTTACGACATTCACGACAATCATAGCCGTTGGGGAGTGGGGATCACCTTATTTCTGGCCCTGGCGATCATTTTCTTCGTCAAGGACGCCTTTCAGGGCTTGGTCGTCTCGCAGATGCTGCTCAGCGTACAGCTGCCGATCACCGTCTTTTTGCAGATCTATCTGACCTCCTCCAAACGGGTGATGGGCCGCTATGCCAATCCGCCGCTGGACCGCCTGCTGCTTTGGCTGATCGCCGCGGTGGTCAGCGGGCTCAACATCATGTTGCTTCTCAGTTATTGGCGGTAATGCCGTTTTAAAATTGATTTTATGGATTTCAAGGCGCTCTGTCTCCGGAACAGGGCGCCTTGACCGTTGCCGCAAAGGAACCCTGTTTCCGCATGTGTGACGGTTTGGTTAAATTCGCCAGAAACGGCAAAGCGCTATAGACAAAACGCCCGACCTGGGTCTATAATTTAATTAATCAATTAATTAAAAAGTTGAGGGAAGATGCTTGGAAAAAGAGAAAGACGCGCGCACGAAATTGATTGAAGCGGCGGTCCGATTATTCGCCCAGAAAGGCTACGCCGCGGTGACTTTCAAGGACTTGGCCGAAGCCTCCGGGGTCAACAGCGCCCTGATCAATTACCACTTCGGAGGCAAAGAGGGACTTTATGCCGCGATGGTGGAGTCGCAATTCTCCAAATTTGCCGAGAGCATTGTCAACCCGCAATTAGCCGCCCTGGAACCGGCCCAGCGGATCCGGCAGATCATCCGGAACCTTTCTCGTCTGCATCAGAGTAATCCTTATATCCGCCGGTTGCTCGGCAGTGAACTGGTGAATCCGACGCCCTGTTTTGAGACGCTCATTAAAGAGCGGGCGGTCAAGTTCAGCCGGCAAGTGGTGGCCACGATCCAGGAAGGAATCGACAAGGGACAGTTCCGCAAGGATCTGAATCCGGCGATTACGGCAGCCACCATGCTCGGGTCGGTCCACTTTTATTTCGTCGGCAAGCCCATTATCCAAAATTTGCTGCCGCTCACTGACGCGATGGATCAAGAGTTCGAGCGCCATGTGGTCGAGATTTTTTTCCAAGGAATTCTGGATCCGGATTACCGGGAGGGACAGTAAATCCGGACTATGCCCTGAGCCGGATGGCTTCCCTGCCTTTAAACATTCCACGATGAGCTTCAATGAGGGATTGAGGAGGAAATGTCATGAATAAGCGTTTTTTGGCGGTGATTGGCATCTTTGTCATTTTAGCCGGCTTGACGATCTATAAGTTATGGGACAAAAAGGCGGAAGGGATCACCGCCACCGGCACGATCGAGATCACCAAGACGGATATTACGCCGAAAGTCGGCGGCTACCTGGCGGAGCTTGCGGTCGATTCCGGAACCGAGGTGCAGGCCGGCCAGACCGTCGCCCGGATCGACCGGCCCGATCTGGAGGCCCAGTTATTGCGGGACGAGGCGGCGCTGGACAAAGCCGAGCTTCAATTGGAGGACCTGGAAAAAGGCGCCCGGGCTCAGGAACGGAAAGCGGCGTCGGCCAACGTGGCGTCGGCCCGCTCGGTCTACCAGAAAGCCAAGGCCGATTTTGTCCGGTATCATGCGCTGTATCAACAGGGAGCGATCTCCCAACGGGACCTGGATGTAGCGCGTTCGGCGATGGAGGTCGCCGAGAGCTCGCTGCAATCGGCGGAGATGCAACTGAGTCTGGCCGCCGAGGGGAACCGGCCCGATACCATCGCCGCTCAGCGTAAAGAGGTCCTGCGGAACCAGGCGATCGTCGCAGCCAGCCAAGTGGCGCTCAAGGACGCCATTGTCACCGTGCCCTTGAGCGGGGTGGTCCTCTCCAAAAACTACGAACAGGGCGAATTCGTGAATGCCGGAAGCGCCATCGCCACGGTTGGCGATTTGAAAGATTGCTGGGTCCGGATCTATGTGGCTTCGACCCAGCTCGGACTGATTAAGATCGGCCAGACTTGCGACGTAACGATCGATTCGTTTCCGGGCCGCGTCTTTCGAGGGGTGATTCGAGAGATTAACCAGTCGGCCGAGTATACTCCCAGACAGAGCATTACCGAACGGGAGCGGGCCAACCTGGTCTTCGGGGTCAAGGTGAAGCTCGACAATTCCGAAGGCATTCTGAAGCCGGGCATGCCTGCCGACGTGGTGCTAAAATGATCGAGCTGACGGAGGTCACCAAAAGCTTCGGGGCGACGATGGCGGTGGCTGAGTTGACGCTAACCGTCGAACGGGGCGAGATCTTCGGCCTGGTCGGCCCGGACGGCGCCGGGAAGACCACGGCCATCCGTATGATGACCGGGGTGATCGACCCCGATTCCGGAACCGTCCGGGTCCTGGGGGAGCGCAACATCGAAACGATCAAGCCGCGCCTCGGCTACGTGCCGCAACGGTTCAGCCTCTATGGCGACCTGACGGTGATGGAGAATATCCGCTTCATTGGTTCGCTGTATGGGGCCGAGCGCCGCAAGATCGAATCCAAGGCCGAGGCGATCCTGCGCTTCACCAAATTATGGGAGTTCCGGACGCGCTTGGCCGACAATCTCTCCGGAGGCATGAAGCAAAAGCTGGCGCTGGCGGCCGGACTGATGCACCAACCGGAGCTTTTCTTCCTCGACGAACCGACCACCGGGGTGGACCCGGTATCGCGGCGCGAGTTTTGGCAGATGCTCTACAGCCTGAACAAGGAAGGAATGACCGTCTTCGTCTCCACGCCCTATATGGACGAAGCCGAACTCTGCACTAAGGTCGCTTTCATGCACAACGGCAGGATCGTGTCGCTGGGGTCCCCGGAACAGTTGCGCCGGGAGTACCCCTACCGCCTGCTCGAATTGCAGGTGCGCCATAAGAATATCAAGCCGTTGCTGGCCGGTTGCCCGATCCGGGAGATCAATTCGTTCGGGGAAAAGTATCACCTGGTGGTGGACGATCCGGAGACCGCCATGGCCGCGGTCCGGCAGGCCTTGACCGCCGCCGGACTGGAAGTGGTCTCGCTGGCGGAAACGCCCCCCACGATCGAGGATGTTTTTGTGGCTTTAGCTATATAAGTTGAAATAATTTTGAGTAAGCTTTTCCAGTCGTGAAGCATGGCTGGAAAAAGACCAATCACGGTATTTATTTCAACTTATGAATCAAGGAAATAGTTGCAATGTTTTGAAGGTACCAGAACTGATTGCAACATATATAGTGGGGTGAGTTAGATGTACGCTGTGGAGATCGAAAATCTGACCCGGAAGTTCGGCGATTTTACCGCCGTCAACCGGATCAGCCTCCGGATCGAGCAGGGCAGTATCTATGGTTTTTTGGGCCCCAACGGCTCCGGGAAATCGACGACCATCCGAATGCTTTGCGGGATATTGGAACCGACTGAGGGGACTGGGACGATCCTGGGGTTGGATCTCAAACGCGACTGTGAGGCGCTCAAGTCGAAGATCGGCTATATGTCGCAAAAGTTCAGTTTGTATAATGATCTGACGGTCATCGAAAACCTGCGTTTTTACGCCGGAATGTACAGCCTGACTGAACCCGAGAAATCGGCGCGGATCGCCGCAATGATCGAGATGGCGGGAATCCGGGGCCGCGAACGGGAACTGGCCGGGAATCTCTCCGGTGGTTGGAAGCAGCGGTTGGCGCTGGGCTGCTCCATCCTGCACCGTCCCGCGCTGCTCTTCCTGGATGAGCCGACCGGCGGGGTCGATCCCAAATCGCGCCGGATGTTTTGGGACATCATTTACCAGCTGGCTGCGGAAGGAACCACGGTCATGGTGACCACGCACTTCATGGATGAAGCCGAGCACTGCGACCAGATCGGTTTCATCTTCGAGGGGAACCTGATCGTCTCGGATACGCCGGACAATATCAAAAAAGTGATTCCCGGCGAGCTGCTGGAGATCGCGAGCTCGGAGCCGATGGAGCTGCTGAAACAGTTCGAACAGCACCGGGAGCATCTCCTGGATGCCTATATGTACGGGACGACCCTGCATCTGTTGGTACAGCCCGGTATGGCCGAGCTCTTCTCCGCCTACCGGCCGCGGCGGATCGCTCCCGCGCTGGAGGATGTCTTTATTTACTTTGTCAAATCGAAACGCGGGGAGATGAGCGCATGAACCGGTTACGGGCCTTACTGGTCAAGGAATTCATCCAAATGAGCCGGGACCGTTTGACTTTCGCCATGATGGTGGCGTTGCCCATTGTCCAGTTGTTATTATTCGGCTTTGCCATCAATACCGACGTCAAACACCTGACGACAGTGGTTTTCGATCAATCGCTGCAGCAAGAAAGCAGGGACCTTTTGAACTCCTTCACGGCCAGCGGTTATTTTGACATTCGGTACGTCGCCGGCAATTTTGACGAAGTCAACCGGCGGATTGAGCGAGGGGACGCCAAGGTGGGAATCATCATCCCGCCCGATTTCACTCCCGACTTGAAACATGGCCGGAGCGCGGCGGTCCAAGTGATCGTGGACGCCACCGATACGATGGCTTCTTCGTCGGCGATCAGCGCCGCTCAGGTCATCGGACAGCTGAAATCCCAGGAGATCCTGGTCAAGCGGATCCAGAGCCTGGTCGGCCGGGGGGTCAGCCAGGCGTACGACATCCGGATTCGCCCCTGGTACAATCCCGACTTCATCTCGGCTTTTTACATGGTCCCCGGCATCTGCGGCATCATCCTGACCATGACCATGGTGATGATCACTGCGATGGCCATCGTCCGCGAGCGGGAACGGGGCACGCTGGAACAGCTGATTGTCACGCCGTTGAAATCCTTCGAGCTGATGCTGGGCAAGATCATTCCTTACGTCTTGGTGGGCTACGTCCAGATCACCCTGGCGCTGATGGTGGGGATTCTCGTTTTTGACCTGCCGATTCGCGGCAGCGTGGGACTGCTGTATCTCTTAACGTCATTTTTCATTGTGGCCTCGTTGGCCCTGGGCATCCTGATCTCCAATTTCGCCGAAACCCAGATGCAGGCGATGCAGATGTCCTTCTTCCTGCTGATGCCCAGCATCCTGCTATCGGGTTTCATGTTTCCCCGGGAGGCCATGCCGCAGCTGATCCAGTGGATCGGCAACGTGATCCCGCTCACCTTTTACCTGCAGATCTTACGGGGGATCATCCTCAAAGGAATCGGATTGAATTTTCTCTGGACCCAGGTTATCGCCTTGTTCGGTTTCATCGTGGCGATCCTGGCCATCAGCGTCTTGAAATTCCGCAAGAAGATCGCCTGATCGGGTCAATCCGGAATATTCAAAGCTGCAACAACAGCCGCATCCGTGGAGATGCGGCTGTTTTATCAGGACCGAAGGCCTTTCGCTGGCTTAAGAAAAATTTAAGAATTGGATCAGTAACTTTTTTGATAGAATTTAGCCACTGATTCAGGAAAAAGGTTACAATGATTGTAAACATTGCAAAGGGAACGTCCGATGAAGCTTAAAAACCGGCTTACCCTATCGTATCTGGCGATGCTGGCCGTTCCGGTTCTCCTGGCTTTCTTCATCGTGCCCGGCATCTGTCATTTGTTTTTAAAAGCGATTCCCGAGGAGGTCCGGCCCGGTGGCACGGTAAGTTTCGGGGTGAAGTTAAGCGGAAACCATGATTCGTATGAGCGGTTCATCGCGAAACAAGCGGCCGCCGATCCCGACCGCCTGGCGGATCCGGTCGTGCTGCGGCGTCTGGAACGGGAACTCGGCGGAACCGCCCAGTTTGGCCTGGCGGTATCCCGCGGCGGCAAATATATTTACCGGTCCGGCGTCCTTTCCCGCGAACCCTCGATCTTGAGGACGTTGTCCGGCTTCAAAAATCGCCGCGACGCTCAGATCTCATGGCGGGGCGGGCAGTGGCTGGTCCAACAGACGGATTTTTATTTCCGGGACGGCGCGCCGGGCAGCATTTACCTGATCGAGAATGCCCGAATGCTCAAAACCGTCGCTTTCAATTTGGTCACGGTGACGATTGTGGTAACCCTGGCGATCGTGGTGCTCATCAACTTCCTGCTGACTTACTCGGTCCATCGCAGCATCATGAGGCCGTTGCAGGAGCTGCGCCGGGCGGCGGAGCAGATCAGCGAGGGCAATCTGCGGTTTACGGTCAAACCGCGGGCGCGGGATGAGATCGGGGAAGTGGCGGCGGCTTTTGAAACCATGCGCCTGAAATTGGAAGAGTCGATCGGCCGGCAACTGCATGCCGAGAATAACCGGAAGGAACTGTTATCGGGGATCTCCCACGATCTGAAGACGCCGATCGCCGCGATCAAAGGCTACGTCGAGGGACTCATCGACGGCGTGGCCGATACCCCGGAGAAACAATCCCGCTACATCCGGACCATTCACCTGAAGATCACCGCCCTGGACCGGCTGCTCGATCAATTCTTTCTCTTTTCAAAGCTGGACTTGAAGAAGCTGCCGTATCAGTTCGAAGTTATGGATCTCCGGGCGTATCTTGAGGACTATCTCGGCGAACTCCGTTTTGAACTGGAGCCGCAGGCGGTCCGGTTTCACTTCGAGGCCGATGCCCAAAATGAATTCCAGGTCCTGGCCGACCGGGAGCATTTGCAGCGGGTGCTGGATAACATCATCGGCAATTCGCTCAAATACCGGGACCGCAATAAGGAGTTTCTGGAGCTGCGGCTGGAATTGCGGGACGGAGGGAACGAGGTCGGCGTCGGCATCGCCGATAACGGCCCGGGGATCGACCCGGCGGAATTGCCGTTCATCTTTGAACGCTTTTACCGCGCCGGCTCCGGCAATCCCCGGAGCGGCGGGAGCGGTCTGGGCCTGGCCATCGCCAAATTGATCGTGGAAGATCACGGTGGAACCATCACCGCGGAGAGCGGCTTGGGCCGGGGGACGACGATCCGCTTCTCGCTGCGGAAAGCGGCCGGCGTGCGTTCGGCTTGAGCGAAACGATAGAAGTTGAATTAAATTCCGCTTTGATTTCATGATATAGATAAGTTGGTGAAGGAATGAAACGGGTTCTCATCATCGAGGATGAATTGAGCATTGCCGAATTGGAGCGGGATTATTTCGAAATCAACGGCTTGGCCGTCGATATTGAGGAGCGGGGCGACCGCGGCAGCGAACGGGCCCGTTCCGGCGGGTACGACCTGATTGTGGTGGATCTGATGCTGCCGGGGGCCGATGGTTTTGAGGTCTGCCGCCAGATCCGGGCGGAGCTGGATATCCCGATCCTCATGGTCTCCGCAAAAAAAGAAGACATCGACAAGATCCGCGCCTTGGGACTGGGCGCCGATGATTATATCACCAAGCCGTTCAGCCCGGGCGAACTGGTGGCCCGGGTCAAGGCCCATCTCGATCGCTACCAGCGTTTGACCGGAGCCCGGGAGCGCCGCCCGGAATTGCGGATCCGGGGCCTTTTGGTCGAACCGCTGTCGCACCGGGTCTACATCAACGGCCGCGAAGTCAGCCTGACGGTAAAGGAATACGAACTCCTCTCGCTGCTGGCCTCCAATCCCGACCGGCTCTTTCCCAAGGAAGAACTCTTCGAGCGGGTCTGGGGCCTGGACAGCTTGGGGGATCTGGCCACGTTGACGGTGCATATCCGCAAGATCCGCGAGAAGATCGAGGCTGATCCTTCCAACCCCCAGTATATCGAGACGGTCTGGGGCGTGGGCTACCGGTTCCGGGCGTAAGAGGCGCCGCATCGGGCTGCAATTTGGAAACGGGGGCGAAACCGTTGTAAAAGAAGTTTTTATGGCCCGGCATGCGATGTGTTCTTTTCGGCTGGATCTCTTCAAGCACTATCCACCGTGCCTATTCGGTGACCTTGGGACCGACCTTTTCCGAACACCACGTATCACCCAGCAGCCTTCCGGAACGGGAGGCGTTTCTTTTTAGGCAAAGTATCGCGAACCCGGAGTTTGGAAATGGTTTCCTTTTAGTTTAGGAATCCTTAAGAATTACTTTCGCGGGACGTAAGAAACGCAATTTATAATGAGATCGCCTGGCAATAAATATATTGCGACGGGCTTTGTCAGGCTATGAATACGGAAACTTGGGAGGATGAACACGGTGGCCAGAAAATTACGGTTGGGCATTATTTTGGCGCTGTTCTTCGTGGGGCTCGGCGCGGGTGCGGTTTTCGCCGCCGATGGGCCGCTATTCCGGATCGAAAATGAGAAGGCGACTCCGATCAAGGTGCCGCTATTATGGGATGAAAAAATCGCCATTCCCCTGGTCGAGGTGAAGATCGGCGCTCAAACGCTGCGCCTGGCGCTGGATACCGGGGCCGACCGGGTGACGCTGGCGCTGAATCCCGCGGCGCTCAAACGGCTGGACGTCGAATTCCTCGACGACCGGAGCCGTTCCCTGGATGTCGGGGGCCAAAAGTACGTGGCCCGCAATTTCATCATCCCATCCGTCAAAATCGGCGCTCTGGAATTCACGCAGATGAAGGCCAGCGAGGAATTGCGCCAGACCGGACATTCCGACGACGGCATCATCGGCAATCAACTTTTGCAGGAGTTTCAGGTTTATCTCGATTATCAAGCCTCGGTCATGGTACTGTATCCGAAAACCTCCGACCCGGAGTGCCTGCATTCCGAGGGCTGGATCAGGATGCCGTTTGACCATAGCAACCTGGGAATCATTGTCCCGGCCAAGTTCCCCTGGAGCGACCGGCCGCTCCGCTTCTGCCTCGATACCGGGGCGGTCGGTAACGTTCAGGGACGCAGCATGGGGCTGATCCGGCCGGAGGCGGTCCCCCAGGAGCAGCGGCGGAATTCCGGAGCAGGCGATTATCTTGAGACCAGCCATTTTTACCTCGGCGAATCCGGCGCGGACTTGGGTGCGATGGCATTTTATCTTTACGATTTCAAACAGCCGTCGGTGGACGGCTTCCTCGGCCATAATCTATTGAAAGATCACCAGCTATTGATCGACTTCACCTATAATCTGCTGTACTTGAAACGGTCCGGCGATCCGGGGGAAGTGCAGCCGGACATCAGGACGATTCTGAGCGGCGGCCGGGTCGGCGGAGGCGGGGACGCCGGCACCCCGGTCGTAGTGCCCTTCGAATACCGCAAGCAAACCGTCCTGCTGCAGGCGCGCATCAACGACAGCCCGCAACCGTACTTATTCTTGCTGGATACCGGAGCGGGGGCCACCATCGTCAGCCAAGCGGTGGCCGACGCGCTCCATTTGGAGAAACGAGCCGAGATCAAGGCCGCCGATGGCACCGGAGCCTCCCAAAACGTCGCCCTGGTGACCTTGGAATCCTTGAGGATCGGGGCGGCGGAGGTGGAAAACTGCGGCGCGCTGGTCGTGGATCTGGGCCGGGTCCAAACCGACATCACCCGGGTCGACGGCATCATTGGCGGCAATTTCCTACAACTTTTCACCATCGGGATCGATTACGAACAGCAGCGGCTCACCCTGGCCCGGTCCGGTCCGGTTCCGGAGGCGGCGGGCTATCAACGGGTCGAGCTGCGCAAAGAACCGCTGGGATTGATTTTTGCCCGGCTGAAAATGGCGGGGGTGGCGGATCCGGTTGAGGTGGAGATCGATAGCGGCATGGACGGCGACAGCTATTTCATTTTTGGCTCCGAGATGCTCGAAAAACTGCGGCCGGCCTTAGGCTGCCCGCCGGTGCGGTCCAAGGGGACTACCCGCGGCGGAGCCTTCGGCGCTGCGGGCGGAACGCTGTCCCGGCTGGCAACGGCGGAACTCGGCGGGCTCCGTTTGCAATCCGTTCCGGTGGAATTCTCCGGAACGCAATCCCTGGTGGGGAATGAGTTTTTATCGCATTTCTCGGTGATCATCGACTATGCGGGATCCGCTATGTATCTGCGGCCGAATGAACGGCGCCAAATGGCCGGCAATATATATTCTTACGGCTTCGCCGTGAATCAAGGGACCGATGGAACATTACGAATCATCGGCTTATGGGAGGGTTCGCCGGCGGAGCGCGCCGGTCTGAAGCTGGGTGATGAGATCGTCGGGTTCAGCGACGGCGCCAGGGAGCTTTCTTTGGCCGAATACCGCTCCCGTTTTCAAGTCGCGGCGACGACAGCGGGTCCGTTGTGGGTCCGGATCCGGAATGAGAGCGGGGAGCGAATGGTGGAGCTGAAGAAAGCGCCGTTGTTGCCGGAGGGCTGAACAGGCGTTTCCAAAACGGCTGTGTTAACGTGAACCAAGATGACCAGGCTGGAGTTCCCGCCATTCGCTTACCCCTGCCGCGTTTCGGAATCACTGGCCCGGGGCCGGGACAGGAGATCCGGCGTTGGGGATCCGATCGCCCGCGCCGGGGATAAACTCTTCCCAGCCGAGGGCGAAGTCATCCTTCACGCGGGCGGACTGATCCGGCGCGCGGGAGAACTTTTCCTGTGCTCGGGAAGACTCTTCCGCCACCCGGGTCAGTTCAGCCGGGTCGTGGCCCAGATGGTCCGGGACTCCGCCATGTTTGCCCGGCCGGGGGCAGAACTTTTCCGGCGCTTGGGACAGCTTCAACGCCTTTCGGGAAGGTTCGCCCATCGTTCCGGCGAATAGTGATTCAGGGGAAGAAACGGGAAATTTCATGAATCCATGCGATGACATTGCCTGAATCGCATGATTTCTGAAACAACCGCTGAAACGTTCGTTATTTTCGGAAGTCATGGACCCGATGGCTTGATGCCTCGGATACAATACAGGGGAGTTACGATGAGCGATTTTTTTGAGATCCTGGCCGAGACCCGGATCCGCGAGGCTATCGAGCGGGGGGAATTCGATAACCTGCCCGGCAAGGGCCAGCCGCTGCAACTGGAGGACCTCTCTCATGTCCCGCCGGAACTCAGAGCTGCCTATTCCCTGCTGAAGAGCAGCGGCTTCCTGCCGGAAGAGATGGAGCTGCAAAAGGAGCTCCTGACGCTGGACGATCTGATCGCCAAAAGCGTCGCTCCGGAAGACAAGTCCGCCCTGGCGAAACAGCGTCTGGAGCTAGATTTGCGCTACCGGATCCTGATGGAGCGGCGGGCGCGCGGATCCAAACGCTAGGGAACAATCAAAGACCCGTGGCGGAGTCGGCCACGGGTCTTTTCCTCGGTCAGCGGCGGTTAACCTTTTAAGCCGAATTCCTCCGCCAGCTTGGTGAAGTAGGGCAGCGAGCCCACGATGGTCTCCCGGGAGACGCAATAGGCGATCCGGAAATAACCGGGACAGCCGAAGCCGGTGCCCGGGACCAGCAGGATATTGTATTTCACGGCGGCCTGGATGAAGGCGACGTCGTCGGGGATGGGGCTCTTGGGGAAGAGATAGAAGGCGCCCTGCGGTTTGACCACATCAAAACCGATGCCGGTCAAATGATTGTAGAGCAGGTCGCGGCGTTCCTGATAGACTTCGACTCCAACCACCTCGCCCTGGAGTTCGGCGACGATCCGCTGCATCAGAGCGGGGGCGTTGACGTAGCCGAGCACCCGGTTGGCAAAGACCAGGCCGTCGAAGAGCAGGCCCGGTTCGGGATTGGCCGGACTCAAGGCCACATAGCCGATGCGCTCGCCGGGCAGGGCCAGATCCTTACTATGCGAGGTCACCAGCAGGCTATGCTCAAAGATTTTTAAAATGGACGGAACGGTGACGCCGTCGTAAACCAGACCGGAGTACGGCTCGTCGGAGACCAGATAGATGGTGATTCCCAGTTCGGCTTCTTTCTTTTTGATCACTTCGGCCAGCTTGCGCAGGGTCGCTTCGGTATAAACCACGCCGGTGGGGTTGTTCGGCGAATTGATCAGGATGATCTTGGTCCGGTCGGTGATGGCCGCAGCCACGGCGTCCGTGTCGATCTGAAAGTCGGGACGGGACGGGACCACGGTCAGCTTCGCCTGGTGATTCTGGGCGTAAAATCCGTATTCCACGAAGTAAGGCGCGTTGACGATCACTTCATCGCCCGGATTCAACAAGGTCTTGAAGGCCACGTTCAACCCGCCGCCGGCGCCCACGGTCATGACCACATGGTTGGCGGTCAAATCCAGGCCGGTCTTCCGGCCCAGATAAGCAGCCACCGCCGCCCGGCTTTCGGGGTATCCGGCGTTGCTCATGTATTTGTGCATGCCGGGAACGGGATGATTCGCCAATTCCCGCAGTCGCTCCTTGAAGGATGCGGGCGGCTCGAGGTCGGGGTTGCCGAGCGTGAAGTCGTAGACGTTTTCGGCGCCGTGGATCCGCCGGAGTTGGTCGCCTTCCTCGAACATCTTGCGGATCCAGGAAGAACGGGTCAGCGATTCGCGGACCGTATTGGAGATGGACATGTCATTTCCTCCTTATCAATGAATGGATCGTATTTAAAGCGTTGTGATGTGAACACAAAAGCTCAGAAAAGCAAGTGATAAAGTCGTTTTTTAATCCATTGAAAGGATGATTTCCGAATTTGAGGACTTTATCACATGGCTTTTTAAACTGTAAGCGTCAGTCAATGGCGGACGGAACCGTTGCTATATATGTCGCACTAAATATTCTGAACAAAAAAACTTGGCGACATATTTTCCTTGCTGGATAAGATGAAATAAATTCCACTCTTTACCCTTTTCCAGCCATGCTTTAAGGCTGGAAAAGCTGGTTCGATTATTTAATTCATCTTATCTATCGTTGCCGATCGCTTCGGAGAATGGCGCATTTGCCGTTCGTCCCGCCCAAACGGGACGGGGCATTTTTTATGTATATTTCCATAAAACCGCCGGTTATCCTTCCGGCGGTCCCCAAGTTCCGGATCGTTTTCCGGAATTTTCGGGTGGAAAACCCCTTTACAGGACAGTTAAAATACGCTATAATAAGTCTCACGACGTGCCGAAGTGGTGGAACTGGCAGACGCGCTGTGTTCAGGGCGCAGTGTCCGTAAGGGCGTGCGGGTTCAAATCCCGCCTTCGGCACCATTCATTTTAGTAGATTAACCTCCGTGATTTCACGGGGGTTTTTGTTTTTTTTACGATAGCCAGTGTCGGTTCCAGTGTGTTTTCGCCTGAAGGCGGGCAGGAAGTGAGTCGGCCACTCCCTGCACCCGGCCGCCAAGGGGACGATGCTTCCCCTTGGGTATCCCCGCAATGTCATCAAGCGATGATTCCATATCTTGGAATTCTAGTTTCAACGGTGCCTACATTGTAGACGATATGCGGGCCAACCGGGACATGAATGCCCCGGCTACAAGATGTAAGCCTTCCGTGCTAATTTTCAGCAGAATATTTCATCCCATTTTTTAGGGCCTTTCAAGGTCCTTTCACCTTGTAGCCGGGTGATTTATCGCCCGGTCGGCGTTCAATTTCGTCAGCTAAATTTTTCCACGATCGCTTGATGACATTGCCCTGGCGCCGAGGGCTCGAATGCCCTTGGTAGCCTAGTTCACGAAAAACGAAGATCCGCAGAATGACGATTCGTTTCTCCCTGGGCTCCTTGGCACAGGATGAAGCTTTCTTGGAAAAGTACTTTTCCCGGACGCTGCTGAGAAAATGGAAATCTTTTTTTCGTGGTCCATTGCTGTCGGCTCCGGTGTGTTTCCGCCTGAAGGCGGGCAGGGAGTGAATCGGCCACTCTCTGCACCCGGCCGCCCAAGGGGACGATGCTTCCCCTTGGGTATCCCCTCCAATTGCCGGTCCGTCCCTGGACCGGTTAGGTAAATGGACATTGATGGTTTGCCGCCGGCCTCCATTACCGGCGGCTTCCGGGCCGTTCCACGCTGTCGACGGCGGTGATTTCATCCGCCATCAACGCCGCGTCGCCGCCCTCCCTGGCGGCGGGTACGCAATGCAGCATTCGACCTTTGAAGGAATTGAATTGATCCTGTTTTTACCCTAGCGGTCAGCGCGAGGCTGACTGGCGCGGCACCGGGTGGATGAGTCAATCGGAAGCCGTTTCCGTGTCGCGCAGATCTTTGAGCTGCGTCAGATCATCGACGGTGAGGGCGAAGGAAAAACGGTATCCGGCGCTGACGGCGGTGGGCCGCAGGTCCGGCAGTTCGATATAGGGATGATCCAGGATCTCCAGGGCGGCTTCTCCCTTCCAGATGGGGGAGACCATGACGTCGCGCGATTTGAGCTGGACCAATTCATGGACTGCCGGTTTTTGATGCTTGCCGGCGGTGAGCTCCGGGAAGTACCGCACGTTGACGGCCTTGGCGAAATTGGGGGTCGGCAGCGCATCGGTTAATTCCCTGAGCGTTACCCGGGCCTCGATCAGGCGGCGGTCCTTGACGGACAGGGTGGCGCCGAACTTGCCGCCGGGACCGATCGCGGGATTGGCTTTGGACGGCAGGCCGTAGGCCCGGGTGATCCAAGTGGCCCCGAATTGTTTGGGCCAGCCTTGAATCAGCCCCCGCATCAGCGAAACGTCCTGGTCGACCCAGATGAAGGGGCAGTAAGCCACCGGGGAGCCCTCAAATTCGGCGGACAGCAAGATAATGGTCTCGCGGTATTGGCTGCGGACCGGGTCCAGAAACTCCTCTTCCGTTTCGCTGGAGTATTGCCACTCGATAAAATAGGCGGCGCAGCGGTTCGAGGCCAGACTCAGCCCGGCCGGCAGAAAAGCCGCCGCGGCCTTTGGATCCGCCGCATACTCGACGGCCAGCGCATTCCCCACGTAATGCCACGGCGGCGTTGGCGCCAGGCTCGATGTGCCGCGCGGCGTCCGGGGCAGGGTATATCCTTTCAGCATGATATTTTCCTCCTTTGATTCAGCTTCATCATTTAACATGGCGACTCGCGCCGGACTCCGCCGGGGGTAGTCCGGCACCTTCCGTAGCTAATGGTAGCAAATCCGCCGGAGGTTGGATTGTAAAAAATTGCCGAATGGTTTGGCGGAGAGGGTTGACCGCCCGGTGTGGAAATTATTACTTTTATGAAGAGGGAAGATTGAAATAAGAAAACCGGCTCCCCAATGAAAAGGTGAGCCGGTTGAAGCTGCGATGTTCTACGGGCATCGTCGCTTGTGGCATTACGATTGAAAGTTTCTCAGGAATTCCAGGTACGATCCCTTATTCAATTTGGGCGGATAATTTTGCTTGATCGCGATGGCTTGCGCGGCGCCGTCCCATAGGAGGTCGATGGCGGTCATGGCCATGGCCTTGGCGGGCATGACGTAGGCCATTTCCGCGTCGCAAATTGTGAAGTTGCGGCTGTGGGCGGTGCCGGAATAACCGCCGGTGGAGATGTGCATAAAGGGCATGATCGAGCTGATGTCGCCGGCGTCGGTCGCGCCCATCAGTTCGTAGCCGGTGAGGGTGGCCTCCGGCCCCAACAGGCCGTTGACATTCTCGCCGAACAGCCCGTTCAGTTTTTCGTTCTGAATTAACGGCAGATAACCGGGGATTTCGTCGATCTCCACCTGCGCGCCCACGGCCATGGCGCTGCCGCGGATCGCCCGGTTCACTTTCGCGGCGGCGGAGACCACCGCGTCGATGTTGCGGCCCCGCACATAGGTCTCCATGCGGACATCGGCGGGAACGATGTTCACCAGATCGCCGCCCTTGGTGATGATGGGATGGACCCGGATCCGGTCCCCGTCCTTAAAGGTCTCCCGCTGGGCGTGGATCGCCATCAGGGACAGCGCGGCCGCATTCAGCGCATTGACGCCCTCGAACGGCTCGGCCCCGGCATGGGCTTCCTTGCCGGTGAAGCGGATGACCTTGCCGACAAAACCCGAGCTTTCGCAGGAAAGCAGGAATTTCCGGTCTGCCACCCCGGCGTGGGAGTGGATCATCATTCCCATGTCCACATCGTCGAGCACGCCTAGGCGGATAAACTCCTGTTTTCCGCCGAAGAATTCGATTTTGCCCTCTTCTTTCAACCGCTCGCGGAATTCCAGCTCCACATATTCTTCGGCGGGAACGGCGGCGAACACCACATCGCCGTCCAGGTGTTCCATCAGCGGAGTCAGACCCATCGCCGCGCCCAGCATGGCGGCGATCTGGGAATTGTGGCCGCAGGAATGGGCGGCTCCGGTGCGGGGATCGGCGCAGGGATGCAAGGGGCAGACCACGGCGTCCAGTTCGCCCATGATCATGACCCGCGTCCGGCTCTGTTTCCCTTTGGCGCAGGCCTTGACGCCGGTGATCGCCAGCCCTTCCTCGCAGGGGAGCCCCAGCGCCTTCAGTTGGCCGGCGGCCAGCTTGGAGGTGTCCCACTCTTTAAAGCCGAGTTCGGGGTGGTTGAATATGGCATTGCCGATGGCGATAATTTCGGCTTTTTTCAAATCGATCCGTTCGCATACTTGCTGTTTCAATTCTTCTTTGGTCATTGCAAATGTTCCTCCGGAAACGTTATTGTAAATAATTATAACATAAGAAATCAATTACAAATGGAAGAAATAAAAAAAGTTAAATTATCGAGAAATAATTGACAATTACTTGACACATGGTAATTTTGTCGATAAAATAATTAAAAATTAATCGCTATTTTAACAATATGTGAATTTTTTAAATCAGGTGAACTAATTGAGTCTTGGCGCGATTCGGGCCTGCATGGGGGAGATCCCTTTTGATCTGGCCATCTGCGACGTGCGGCTGATCAACGTCTTTACCGATGAGATTTACCATGCGGATATCGGGATTGCCGGCGATCAGTTCGCGTATATCGGGAAATTCCAGCGAGAGCATCAAGCCATCCAAACCATCGAGGGCTGGGGCCGTTTTGCGGCCCCGGGCCTGATCGACAGCCATATGCATCTGGAAAGCAGTATGATGACTCCGGCCGCGTTTGCCGCGGCGGTGCTGCCGCTGGGGACGACCTCGGTCGCGGCGGACCCCCACGAAATCGCCAATGTGCTCGGCGTGGACGGGGTAAAGATGCTGTGCGACCAGGTGAAAGACCTGCCGCTCCATGTCTACGTGATGGCCCCGTCCACCATTCCCTCGGCCCCGGGTTTCGAGAACTCGGGCGCGACGATCACCGGAACCGAAATCAGCGAGATGCTCGGCTACCCGGGGGTGCACGGCCTCGGTGAAGTGATGGACTTTTTCGGGGTGATCGGGGGCGACCCCAAAATCAGCGGCGTGATCGAGGCGGCCCACAGACGGGGCGTGCTTTTGGACGGCCATACCCCCTTGCTGAAGGGGAAGGAGCTGGAGGCGTTCGTGGCCTCCGGCATCGACTGCGACCACACCTACATGGATGCGGAAATTGTCGGGGAGAAGCTCAGGAACGGCATGTGCGTCCAAATCCAGGAGCGTTTCTTCACCCGGGAACTGATGGCCTATTTAAACAGCTGCCCGGTGCAGAACCGGATCATGCTGGTCACCGACGATGTGCCCATCAGCCGGCTGGCCGCCCACGGCCATCTGAATGCGCTGGTGAAAAAGGCCATCGCCCTGGGGCTGGAGCCCAAGAAAGCCTACCGCTATGTGACCATCAATGCCGCCGACCGGCTGCGCCTTTACCGGCAGGGAGCGGTCGCTCCGGGGCGCAGGGCGGATCTGATTCTGCTGGATTCGCTGGAAGAAGCCCTGCCCTCGCTGGTCGTGAGCGACGGCAAGGTCGTGGCCGAGGCGGGGCGGCTGACGGTCCCGCTCAAACCCGCGCCATTCCCGCCCCGGGCTTATCAGACCATGCACATCGCACCGGTCCGGGAAGAAGATTTCGTCATCCCCTGCCAGGGGAGCGGCGCCCTGGTTCATGTCATCGTCCAGGACGGCAAGACCTCCCGGACCCGGCTGGAACAACAGAGCTGTCCGGCCCGCGACGGGGCGCTCGATCCGGGCGAGTTGGTCAAAATGGCGGTGTTCAACCGCTATCCGGATAATGACAACCGGGCCGTCGCCCTCCTGGGGAACCTGCCCGATTTCGGGGGCGCCATCGCCACGACCTACGCCCATGACTGCCACAACCTGACGGTATACGGGAGGGACGACCGCGACTTGTGCCTGGCGGCGAATACCGTCATCGCGAGTGGCGGCGGGATCGCGGCGGTGCGGGACGGCGCGGTGCTGTGCGCGATTCCGCTGCCGATAGCCGGGCTGATGTGCGAGGACGATCTGCCGGCGCTGGCGGGAAAGTTCCGTGAGTTCGACCAAATCGCCAAGGCGATGGGGTTGAACCATGAGGAGCCGCTGACCTTCCTGACCCTGATGGCCCTGGCGGTGTCCCCCAATGTGAAACTGACGGACCTGGGAATTATCGATGTCACGACCAAGACCTTCCTGCCCCTGGTGGTCCAATATCGCCCTTGAAATCGGATTCAGACCTTTGAGAGAATTGCATAATTCATAAAATAATCTTTAGTCCACAATATATTGATAGATATATCCGGGCTTTGCACTATATATTGTGGCCACAGGGTTCGTTAAGGGAATTATGCAATTCTCTGATTTAAACAAACTTTTCACGACGGGATCGAAGCAATGATGACCTTAACCAAACAGAACAAACAGCTTTTGCTGTTGGCGCTGCCGACGGTGCTGGCCCTGACGGCGTTTTTCGTGGTTCCCATGGCCTACATCCTGGTGGACACCTTGAAAGCCGACGGAACGAAGTATTTTCAAAAGTTCTTTACCGACGCCATGTATCGCGGCATTTTAAAAACGACCGTTCTGGTCTCGCTGCAGGTGACCGCCATCTCGCTGCTTTTGGGATATCCGACGGCGTATTTTATGGCGCGCACCCGGTCCAGGATGAAAAACATCCTGTTGATCGTGATTATCTTCCCGTTTCTGGTCAGCGCGGTGGTCCGCTCCTACGGCTGGATGGTCATCCTGGGCGGGAGAGGGCTGCTCAACCAGTTGCTGATGGCGACCGGCCTGATCCAACAGCCGCTGACGATCCTGAATACCTCCACCGCGGTGATTATCGGACTGGTGCACTTGCTGATCCCCTACATGATCCTCTCGATTACCGGGGTCATCCAAAATATCGACCCCAATGTGGAGCGCGCCGCCTACAGCCTGAACGCCAATCCGCTGCAGACCTTTTTCCGGGTAACCCTGCCCTTGAGCGCGCCGGGCATCATTTCCGGGTGCATCCTGGTATTCACCATGAGCATGACTTCCTACGTCACCCCCAAATTATTGGGCGGGTCCAAGTTCCGGATGATGAGCACGATGGTCTTCCAGGAAGTCAATATCAATTTCAACTGGGGGTTCGCCTCCGCCATCAGCTATATCTTACTCTTTACCATATTGATCATTCTGTTATTCGCCACCTATGCGACAGCCGGGGCGAATCAGCGAGTGGGAGGCGGCAAGCGTGTCTGACAAACGGGTGGGGTGGTTTTCGACGACCATCGCGACTTTGGTCTTTATTTTCCTGCTGGCGCCGTTGGCGGTGATCGTCTTGGCTTCCTTTAGTCCGACGCCGCTGGTGGTTTTCCCGCCCAGGGGGTTTTCCCTGCAATGGTATATGAATATCTTTAGTTCTTCGACCAATTTCTTGAGCGGCTTCGGCAACAGCGTCGAGGTGGCGGTGATCGCCACCGCCATCGATGTGATTCTGGGCGTGACGGCGGCCCTGAGTGTCAGCCGGCATCCGTTCAAAGGCAAGGAACTGCTGGTTTCCTTTTTCACTTCGCCGATGTATGTGCCCTCCATCGCCTTTGCCTTCGTTTTGCTGCAGATCTTCAGCCAGATCGGCTCGGTTCCGGGGTTGGTGAAGATTCTGCTGGGGCACCTCGTCATCATCATGCCGTACATTGTCCGCAACACCCTGTCGGTGTTGTCCGGTTTCAACTGGACGCTGGAAAACGCCGCGGCCAGCCTCGGCGCCAGCCCTTTGGAGACTTTCGCCAAAGTGACGCTGCCCCTGATCAAACCGGGCGTGATCGCCGGCGCCATGCTCGCCTTCCTGTACTCTTTCGACGAGGCGGTGCTGAGCAGCTTGTTATCTTCGCCGACCTTTGTGACGTTGCCGATCCGGATTATGAATTACATGGAGTTTTCCTTCGACCCCACCTTGGCGGCGATTTCCACCGTTTTGATCCTGATGTCGCTGCTATTGATGATTTTGTTGGAAAAGCTGACGGGGCTGGATATGTTTTTGAAGTAATGGAAGCGACTTCGTAACTGAGATCGTGTGGACTGGAATTGGAACTCACCCTCGCCCTCTCTTTTTTGGAAAGAGAGGGTAACCTTGACCTCCGTTGCCAACTCAGTCACTGCTTGATCCCGTACTTAGACAACCACTGTGGATTCCCGGAGGATGAGCCGGGTTTATCACAGCTCTTTTTGAGGTGAACCCTATGGCATCTTTGGAATTGCAAGGCCTTACCAAGAAATACGGCGATTTTACGGCGGTGGATCATATCGATCTGGCGGTGCGGGACGGGGAGATGGTCGCCCTGCTGGGCGGCAGCGGCTGCGGCAAAACCACCATCTTGAACATGATTGCCGGATTCATCGACCAGTACGAAGGCTCCGTCCTGGTGGACGGCAAGGATATGAAGCATATCCCCGCCTATAAGCGGAAGATGGGGGTGTTCTTTCAGAACTACGCGCTGTTTCCCCATATGAACACCTTCGATAACGTCGCCTTCGGCTTGAAAATGCAGAAGCTCGCCAAAAGCCTGATCCAGGAGAAGGTGCGGCGGATCTTGCAACTGGTGAAGCTGACCGGAATGGAAAAACGGTTCCCGCGGGAGCTTTCCGGCGGGCAGCAGCAGCGGGTGGCCCTGGCGCGGGCCCTGGTCACCGAGCCGGCGCTGCTGTTGCTGGACGAGCCGCTCTCGAACCTCGACGCCAAGCTCCGGGTGGAGATGCAGATCGAGATCAAACGCATTCACCGGGAGCTGGGACTGACCACGATCATTGTCACCCACGATCAGGAGGAAGCGGTTTCGCTGGCCGACCGGGTGATTGTGATGAACGCCGGCCGGATCATGCAGGCCGGCAAGCCCAAGGAGGTCTTCGACCGCCCCGCCAATCTGTTTGTCGGCGATTTCATGGGCTTCTCCAACTTCATCGCCGGGCAGGTGCGGCGGGTCGCCGGGGCCAGGGTGAGCGTGGCCTGTTCGGACCGGGAGTTGGTTCTGGACGAGGCGGACGGGACCGGTTTGGCCGCCGGCGACAGCGTCACCCTGGCGATCCGGCCGGAGAACATTCTCCCGGCGGAAAAGGGAGCGGAAAACGCGTTGACCGGAACGGTCAGGAATGTCACCTACAAGGGAACGGTGACCCGTCTGGAGATCGGCGATGTCTTCGCCGAAACCGTATTCGCCAATATTCACGAGAGTGAAGACTATGAGATCGGCGATGCAATCACGGTTGCATTTCCCTCCCAAAAGCTTCTCCTATATAAAAAAGAAGAAAAAAGGAGCGAATGATGATGAGAAAGAAGCAGCGGATCATGGCCGGCGTCATGGCTGCCATGATGCTGGCCGTAAGCGCGGCCGGCCTCGGCGGCGCCCCGGTCGCGGCGGCCGATAAAGCGCCCAAGGATTTCAAAGGAGCCACACTGGTCGTCGCCACCTGGGGTTTTACGGCCGCCAATGTCCGGGAGCTGTCGAAGAACTTCGAGAAGACCTACAACTGTAAGGTGGTTGTCGACGAGACCAGCGGCAACTCGGATCGTTTGAATAAAATCATGGCCCAACGGAAAAACCCGGAGATCGACGTCGCCCTGATGACCGACATCTTTGCGGCGATCGGAAACAAGCAGGGCGTTTTCGAAAAGATCAATCCCAAGGTGGTCACCAACCTCAAGCATCTTTACAAGTTCGCCAAGAACGGCGAGGGTTACGGCCCCTGTTATTCGGTGGTGCGCTACGGCATCATCTATGACGCCGGCATGGTGAAGGTTCCCCCGAAATCCTACAAGGATCTGTTCAGCGGCAAGTACAACGGGCAGCTTTCCCTGCCGGACATGGCTTCCACCGCCGGCCCTTACCTGCTGGTCACCCTGGCCCAGAAAGCGGGCGGCAGCGCCACCAATGTGGAGCCTGGCTTTAAACTGCTCAAGGCGAATAAAGACCACGTCAAGCAATGGTATCTTACCAGCTCCGAGGTGCAGACCGCTTTCTCCACCGGCGAGATCAGCGTGGCGGTGTTTATGGACATGAATATGCCGACGCTGAAGAAGTCCGGACTGAACGTCAAGTGGGTCGATCCCAAGGAGGGCGATTTCTCGGCCGCCGCGACCATTAATGTGGTGAAGGACTGTAAGAACCCGGAACTGGCCCAGCTGTTTGTGAATTATTTCCTCAGCGACGCCGTGCAGAACCAGGTCGCCGACAGGTTGAACGAGGCTCCGACCAACAAGAACGCCAAGATGTCCGCTGAAAAACAGGAATACCTGGCCTATGGTCAGAAGGCGATGAACTCGCTGAAGAAGTTCGACTGGAATTTCATTAATGCCAATAAAGCGGCTTGGATCGAGAGATTTCAGAAGGAAGTCGCGGTTCAGAAATAAGAAGTTGATTTTATTTTTGAGATTGGAAGTGGTTAAAGTCAAGCTGGTAGAGGATACCGGCTTGGCTTTAATTTTGTGGGGAGCCAAGGTAAGTAACTCAATTTTCTATGTAAATAAAGTAAGCAATGATGTGAGACTGAGGGTCGATGGGGGCTATTCCTGCCCCCACCCCCCAGGACCAAAGGGTGTAGTGGGACACCCTTTGGATTCCGCCCAGTTGGAACCGAGGTTCCAACACCTCCTCATTCATCCCGGTTCTAGCATGCCGCCGCCATCCCTGGCATTCTGTCTGGCAACCAAGTGTAGGCTTCCGCTGACGACCGCAGTTTTTCATCCAAGAAAAGATGCGGCGTCCGCCTTCATCCTTGAAGGCGGGTGCTGTTTCCAAAGAAAGAGGCTGCTATTGATATTTGAGTTTTAATAAGAATCTCAAGGAGGGGAACGGCGTCGCATGGATGGATAAGGCCGAATCCAGCGTTTTTTTGGTTACTTTTGGGGCTCAGACCTAGGTAAAGGCGTGGAGGCCAGGGATGCCCGGGAGTGTCGGTCCAAAAGTAATTCCGCCGCCGGAACGTGGGCCAAAGAACGAGCTTCCAAAGGCTCTTCCCTTGGTGTTTTACTTCACCCTTCACCGTTTACTCTTCAAACTTTATGTTCAAAACCTCCGGGCTTTCCTTGATCAACCCCCGGTTGATGACCTCCCAGAGGTAGAGCGAGGCGACGGTGCGGTAGGGGGCCCATTTTTTGGCGAGGATCTTCATGGTCCGGTCGGCCGGGTTTTTTTGTACCCGTAGAGCCATTGGATCGAGCGTTTGAGGCCTAGGTCGCCGAGGGACAGGATGTCCAGGCGGCCCAGAGAGAAGATGAGGAACATTTCGGCGGTCCAGACGCCGATCCCTTTGACCTGGAGCAGCTGGCGGATGATTTCGGCGTCGGGGAGCGCGTCGAGCCGGGCCAGGTCGAGCTCGCCGGCCAGTACCTTTTGGGAGAGGTCCTTGATATAGCGGGCCTTGGTCCCGGAGAGCCCCGCGGCTTTCAATTCCTCGTCCGCCAGGCGGACCACAACCTCCGGGGTAACTTCGGTGCAGAGCCTTTGGGTCCGTTCCCAGATGGTGCGGGCCACCGTGACCGACAGCTGCTGGCCGATGATCGACCGGACCAGCGCCGGGAAATAATCCTTCGCAAGCTCCAACTCATACCCGCCGACAGCCCGGACCAACAGCGCCATCCGCTCGTCGGCCGAGCAGATGGTCTCCAAAACCGCATCGCCGGTTGTAAATCGCAGTGTATCCACAAGCAACCTCCCGAATCCATCTTTCCCGTTTCCGGGTTTTTCCACCGCGCCGATGAGGCGGCTTCGTCAGAGCGACGTATTCCGGCTCTCTTGATACTTTCGGCATGAAGCCTTCATTCTCCTTTTGATGGATTCAAGCCCGCGAAACGCGTAACGACCGGCCGGGCGAAGCATCCTTGAATCTTTGGGTTTATTACAACGCTCTTGGAGGAGGGATTCATAAATTGAAAAAAACCGGGAAAAATAGAGCATCAATTGCCACCCATCCGGCATTCAGGGGTAAAAAATGAATTTATTCTATTATTCGGCGTTGGCAGGGCTGATCGGAGCGGCATTTACCAACGGAGCCACGTATGGATTCCGTTTTATTGGGGTGAAGACCAGCTTGCCATGGGAAATTGCGGCGAATGTTTTTTTAAACCCCCGTTTCATCTATACTCCTGCCGGAGTCGTGATCGGCTTGGCGGGGACCATTGCCTTGAGTACCGGAATCGCCATCATGATTGGCTATCTTTTACGATGGACGGGATATAACCGGGCTTGGCTAAAAGGAATGATTTGCGCTGACGCGTTTGGATTCATCACACTGGGACTGGCTGTGAATCTATTCAATATTTGGCCGCAGCTCAGGAATGAACCCGGAACCAACCTGGTTGCCTTGGCCGTTTTATCGAGCTTGGGAATGATTCAGGCTCTGCTATTTCAAAGATGGCAACGGAATTTGGTGTGGAAATAACTCGATTTTCGCAGCGAAGAAAGTAATCGCGGCCATGTACATAAAAGCATGAAAAGAAAAACAGAAAGATACCTTGACAAACCGCCTAAAAGCAGATCGGATATGGAATACAGAGAGGAGAATTTTTGGATGCTTGTTATTTTGGCCCACGGTTCCGGCGGCGGGTTACTTTTTTAGCGGTAAAAAAGTAACCAAAAAACCGCTGGAACCTACGGATTCCAGACCTCCCTCATTCATCCCGGTTCTAGCATGCCGCCGCCATCCATGGCAATCTGCCTGGCAACTAAGTGTAGGTTTCCGCTGCCGACCGCAGTTTTTCATCCTCTATGCAACGACATGATCTTCAATCACATGATTTACGAAAAAACGGTAAAGCGTTCGTTATTTTCGTAAATCATATATGATAGGATTCATGTCGTTGCATTGGGAAAAGATGCGGCGTCCGCCTTCATCCTTGAAGGCGGGTGCTGTTTCGAAAGATAAAGGCTTCTTTCGATATTTGAGTTTAATGAGAAGCTTAAATTAAAACTCAAGCAACGTTTGCGGAAGCGGGGATTTCAATTCTCCTTGACAAAATTGTCGAGCAGCGTTATATCTATAATAGAATATCCAAGTTTGGATAAATGACTTTGATTCAAAAGGAGCTTTGCTTTGGCCCGTCTCGTGATACTCTCGATGTTGCAGCGCCGCCCCATGCACGGTTATGAGATGCAACAGCTGATTCAGGAAGAAAAGATGGAGCAATGGCTGAATATTTTATCGGGTTCGATTTATTTCGCCTTGAACCAGATGGAAAAGGAAGGGCTGATCCGGACCGATTCCGAGGAGCGGACCGGGAACCGGATCCGCAAGATTTACGCCATCACCGACGAGGGACGGCGGGTGTACCGGGAGTTGCTCCGCGCGGCGCTGCTGGCTTCGCCCCATTCGTTGAAGTCGGATTTTTCGTTTGCGCTCGGCGACGCGCAATTTCTCGCGGCGGAAGAGCGCGACCGGTTATTATGCCAGAAC
Organism: Hydrogenispora ethanolica; assembly: GCF_004340685.1. Classification (NCBI taxonomy): domain Bacteria; kingdom Bacillati; phylum Bacillota; genus Hydrogenispora; species Hydrogenispora ethanolica. The sequence goes on from NZ_SLUN01000026.1 coordinate 61,953, forward strand.
ATGCGCCATTTGGAGGAACTGCAACGCTTGTGGCAGGCGGGGCTGGCGGTGAAAGCCGATCATCACCCGGCGGTGAAGGCCTTATTGGAAAACGATCTGGCAATGATCCGCAACGACCTGCGGTTTCTCGGGAAACTGCGGGAAATCTACGCCGGGGCAAGCGCGGACGGCGCTTCATTCCAGCCCGTCCGGGCGACCCATTTTCTGATTCGAACCACGGGGGCGTACCGCGAAAATTCATTCAGCTATGAAGAGACCGTGGCGATCGGCGAACATGAGAACTCCCAGTGGTGGGCCTGGTTCCATTCCCAGCCAGCGGCGGAGTTTTTTCAGCGGGCCGGCGCGGCCGCCGTGGGAGAGTGTTTTACCATTGCCGATCCGCAATCCAAAACGGTGACCGAGATTGTGGCGATCGTCAAAGCGTGACGCGCAAGCTTGGCGGATGGTCTTTTGGTGACTGATTTTTTTTACTGATTATTACTCAACTTTCGCAGAGAAAAAAGGAATCAAAGCCATGGATACATAAGCATGAAAAGAAATATGGAAAGATACCTTGACAAACGGCCCAAAACCAGATCTGATAAACTTATGGAGCTTGTTCCATGTAAATAAATAAGCAAATGAGTTAAGCGACTGAGGGTCGATGGGGACTATTCCTGCCCCCACACCCCCAGGACCAAAGGGTGTAGTGGGACACCCTTTGGATTCCGCCCAGTTGGATTCGGCCTTTTCCATCCATGGGGCCTCATCTTTAGGGCGTCCTGCCCCTGAGAACCGAGGTTCCAACACCTCCTCATTCATCCGGGGTTCTAGCATGCCGCCGCCATCCCTGGCATTCTGTCTGGCAACTAAGTGGAGGCTTCCGCTGACGACCGCAGTTTTTCATCCAAGAAAAGATGCGGCGTCCGCCTTCATCCTTGAAGGCGGGTGCTGTTTCGGGAGATAAAGGCTCCTCTATAAGTAATCCCTTCATCGGGACCATAGGTCAAAGTCAGAGAGGGGGCGGGCAGGGCCAATCAAAATCCACCAAAAGTCGCTGGGGGGTGAGTTCGATTTATCCCTCACTCCGTCTACTTGAGGTAACTTGATAATCACAATTTTTTTCGGTAAATATCCAATATTGGATATTCGTGTTGCATCCAATGAAGGAGGGTAAACGATGAAAGTGTTAGCGGTGGTCGGCACGACCCGGAAGCGAGGGGACAATTACCATGTGATCCGGGAGATTGAGGCCAGTCTGCGCCGGATGGGCGGGGTTGAGGTCGAGTATTTATTTTTATCCGAATTTGAACTGGGTTTTTGTCTGGGCTGCTGCGCCTGTATTTTCAAGGGAGAGGAGCATTGCCCGAAACGGGCGCTGACCCGGCAGATCGAGGGGAAAATGCTGGAGGCGGACGGGGTGATCCTGGCGGCGCCGGTCTACGGCCATCAGGTACCGGCATTGCTGAAGAATTTCATTGACCATTTTTGCTACTTTTTCCACCGGCCCCGTTTTTTCGACAAGGTGGCCGTCATCGTTGCGACCACCGGCGGGAGCGGATTGCAGGAGACCGTGGGCTATATGAAGTTCACCGCGATTGGCTGGGGGTTTACGGTGGCGGGAAGCCTGGGGGTGGTCAGCCGGCTGTTTCAGGAGAACGGAGCGTACCGGGAGGATAAACTGAATGAAATCAACGGCCTGGCGGCGCGGATGGTCCGCTTGATCGAGTCCGGCCGGCGGCCGGCGCCGAGCCTGTTTGAGTTGATGTTCTTCCGCGGGATCCGCTATAAAGCCAAAATGAACCCGTGTGACCGGCGCTACTGGGAGGAACGGGGCTGGCTGACGGGGCAATACTTTGTCAAAACGCCGATCCATCCCGTGAAGCTGTTGCTGGCCGGGTTGGCGGAAAAGACCATGGGGCTGACGGAGCGGGTAAAGATGGGGAAGTACCGGTGAGCGCGGTTTCGGGGGGATTAAATCCAATAGCGGCACTGTCAATTTCATCCGGTTCCAGCGGGGGCTTCGTATCCCGCAGGAACCGGACTATCGGAGCCGGTGGAAAGCTTTCGCGGACCTTTCGGCGGCTAGCCGGCGCTGGCGCCGGCGGACCCAATCCATCTCGGGCGTGGGAATGGCGGGGTCGAGTTCGCCTCGGGCGTCGTTTTGCGGATCAGGGATCGTATTGAGGGGCTGAATGAGCTCATTGAACGAGTGACGGATCTCTTTTGGCGGCTGAAAGAGCTTGCTCAGTCGTCCAGCGAGCTCTTTTTGTGGAAAAAGAGTTCTCTCAATCGCCCAGCAAGCTCTTTTTGTGAATAAACAAGCTTGTTTTGTGAATAAGAGAGCTCGCTCAGTCGTTCAGCAAGCTTGTTTTGTGGATAAGCGAGCTTGTTTTGTGAATGAGTGAGCTCTTTTTCGGAAGAATGAGCTCGCTCAGTCGCTCAGCAAGCTCATTTTGTGGATAAGAGAGCTCTTTTTGTGAATAAGTAAGCTATTTCTGTGGATAAACGGTATCATTGAATGAGGTTAATGATTGGGGTTGTGGATAAGTCGGAGGAGGGAGGGGGGAAGAACTTCAACCTTGTTTTGGATGCTTGGGTTTTTAGGTGAGTTATAATAGTTTTTATCGGTAACTTGACTGAAAGCGGCCTGGTGGATAGAAAGTCGCATATTTCTTGATAGCTCAGTTGGAGTAGAGTTGGCTGATAGCCGATCGGTCGTAGGTTCGTGTCTTACTCAATGAGTTGATTTTATAAGGTCAAGCCATGGTATGGTGAGAAAGTAGAAATCTGTAAAATCCTTGATAACTTAGTAGGTTTTCTCTGCTTTGTATGGAATTTTATAAATTATATAGTAGTTATTGTAGGATGATTTTGATTCATAAATACTCTGACGAAAGGAGAACTTCAAAGAAATGAGAAAGGCGTATGATATTATTCTTCAATCTGAGGTATCTGCGGTTTTAGCCGTCCAAAGTGGCGGATTTGAGCCATATCGGTACGAGTGTGCCTGCTGCGGAGAAGAGGTATATATCGCCGCCTCCTACAGCACCAGTATGGTGCCTCATTTCAGGCATCGTAGCGGAAACAATGATGTCGCATGCGAAAACTATCTTGGACAATATGGAGCGATAAGTGTAGATTCTCGCTCAAGAAAAAGCCATCGTGAAAGAGTAGAGTTCTATTTTGAAAATAGCAACAAGAACTTTTGCTTAGGACTTCGGTTCAGCGCAGATGAAATTCAGCACTACGAGCAGCAGAACGTTGATTTCGAGCTTAGAACTAACGCTTCAGCGCTTCCGTTTTATACTTTGGCGATAAACAACATTCATTTTGCACCCGATGTTCCCACAATGATTTCCTTAAACAACTTCTCGTTTTGCTATTATTTGTCCAATACTCTCAATGGCATAAAACGGAAATATGAATTTTTTAAGTTTGGAAATACGCCTACTTTTTTCAAGTTACAAGGTAACGATAGCGATTTTAAAGCTAAATTAGTACGCGGTAATGTTTTGTTTACTAATGTTCCATATTTTGTTGCATTCCATAGTAAAGATTCAACTCAACATGGTATTCGTTTCCCTGATGAGATACAGGCAAACGAAACGTTTTGTTTCGAAACGATGGGCTTAAAGTTTTTAGGTATGACTTTATTGATACAAAAAAAGACAGATGATATGGATAGGCTGTTAAATAATTGGGGTTACCAATTAGAGGCATCTGAGACGCTCACACTACTATGGCCGCCTGCGCCAGTGATTGATGATGTTAGTGTGGTAACTTCAAATAAAGTTTTTGTATTTACGAGTTTCGATTTGCAAGCGCATGGGAACATTAATGTTCATTCGAAGGATATTTCGCTGGTCAATCACGGTATTTCCAGAGTATTGGTTAAGCAAAGAACCATAATATGCAAGGATAATACGGAGATTGTTATTGATAAGGCCGAATCGCCTATTTATACTTATAATCAGATTTCTACATCTGAAACTACGAAAGTTAGTTTCACTATTCCTGATGATGGCTCCTGGTTTCTTTTCAACCGTTCGGGAGTTATTTCTTTGAAAAACGGACAGGTTGTTTACTTGACACCGGAAAGTGTGATTAAACGGTATGAGAGCAACTATCTTACCCACATTATTCATCCATGTCGTCAAAAGGAATTGGTTAATGAAAAATTGCTTGATGACATTCTCATGCACTGCAAGCGAACGGAAATACTTGACTTTAACCAGTTTATGTTGCTTGCACTGGGCAATACTGCTTCTCAATACATTGATAAATGTAGCGTTTCGGGTTATATCAACTCGGTCGCGAAACAATTTATCATGGAGGGGTTGCTATGAATTACCTTTCTCAACTGATCAAAGATGAATTGCGTTATATTTGCTTAGTTGTGCCTTATCAAGACACGATAGCTTATTTTTCAAAAAACCCAAAGCAGTTTGTAAAAATTCGTCCGGGATTTCGAGTCAAGGCGATTTCAAAAGATATGGCAAGTGAACTGCTTTTCGATTTTAGCAGCAAACCCTTTATTTCATATTTCATTGAGAAACATATTAGTGATTGGCTTTCTCAGATAAAAAAACACTACAATAACAGAATTGAAGCTGGTGACAGCAAAGATGTTGCTTTCTTAAACACATTACCGTTTTGTTTTTTCGCCGAGAACGTTGGGCTGTACTTTAAACTTATCAATGAAGAATATTCTGAAGAATATATCGCACTAATGGGTGCGGCTATAAAATCTATCAAAGAAGTGACTGACGAACGAGATAGATTAAGTAAAGAATTGAAAACCAGAGATTCTGATATTAGGAATCTCCATACTGAACTCAATTCGGCAAAATTAGAATTGGATAGAACCAGAACTGAGTCAAATAAGCGGTTGTCGGAGATTGACGCTTTCAAAATCAAACTTGCTGGCCTTCAAGGACTCAGGATTGCTGCTTCGAAGGATAAGCAAAAAATTGATTCTCTCGAAAATGAAATAATAACTTATGAGGAAACAATTAAAGAGCTAAGAATAGAGTTGGACGAAAGAAAGGTCAGCAGTAGCCAACTCGAAGAACAAATACGGAAGGAGTTAGAAAGACTGCAAACTGCCAAGGTAAATGAACAGCAATCAATAAAAGCACCAAAATGTCCCAGTGATATTAATGAGTTTAAAGACTATCTAGGTTACAATCTTGAAAATATCGGTGTGCCTGATGTCACATATTATGCTTTATTGAAAGAGCATTTAAGTAAAATTCTCTTTCAGGGCATTCCTATCCTTGTTAATCGTTCAACAGGCATCAATGTTATGAATTGTGTTGCAAACGCGCTAATCGGACGGCCGACGATTAATACACTCGTTTTTAATAAGGATATCTCGGCTGAAGAAGTCAACCGTTTTTTATCATTAGACGGACGTATTGTATGTTTGGATAACTTTCTTGGGAATTTCAACGAAACCGAATTGTTGCCTTTGTTTGAAAAACATAGAGATAAAATTGTCTTTTTGACTGTTGCTTATGATAGAACAATCCACTACATATCCAAGGAATTTTTGCGGTATTGCCATTATCTCAATGTCAACCGAATCAAGGCGTTAACTGTTAACGTAGCTTTAACCGAAGACCCGTCAACAATAGTGGAAGTCGATTTTGATCCTCAATGGGCGAGCGCAGAAAACCGATATTCTAAATTGTTAAGAGAAGTGTTGCGGGAATTAGAATTCCCTCAAAGTCTAATTGAGCAAAAATGCGCCGCAGTATTTGACGAGCAAGATTTATGCCGATTGCTTGCATTTGATGTTTTGCCATACTGTATAGATGTTTTGCAGATTGCTCCATACACTGCATCCGAACGGTTACTCAAATATGCCGGAGATACCGGAAGATGTTCACACAAAGAACTGTTCAAGGAGTGGTTTGCGATATGAATGAGTTCTTAACTGCTATGGCAACTGACATGGGCATTGACCGTTATCAGTACGAATCCGATGACTCATTCATCTTCAGACTTTGCTATTCGGCGTTAGGACAGTGGTGTCTCCGAACAGCTCAGAATTCATCAAATGGAATTATAGGAACAACCAAACACAATCAGACAATCGTGTTAAATGAGTTGCTACAGCGCTATTCTGAACTATTTCCCAGCGTTGCCAACAGATTCATCGGTGCCAATAGTCAGCAAGCGGATTTGCCTGTTCACATACGACGGGTATACGAAGAAACGGGTTATCTTTTAACTGACGATAACAATCGGAACCAATTAGCCAATTTCGGGCGAAGCATTATAATCGGAAATACTTCTCTGTTTTTTGGTGTTCCTAATATGGCTTTTACTGTGAATGGGCTTGGCGTATTTTCAACTCCTACATCATACCAGTTTACAGCACGGGAGTTTTTAATTAGAGATACATTAACATATGAAGAATACTTTCAATCACGATTTGACATTATAGATTTCTATGAAAGAGATATAAACGTTGACGAACTAGAATTTTTTAATCCGCTATCGAACAATGTTCCTTCGTTATCTTGGTCGAAGAAAATAGAGACAGATTGCTCAGTAGCCCGAAAAAGTGAGATAGGTCCGTTTTATCGAGTGATGCGCGAATCTGACACCTCATTGTTGTTCGCTGAAGAACCACCTATTGAAACACAAAACGATAGTTTAATATCGTATGAATACAGGAGGTTATATTACGCGCTTAAAGCGCACTATGGCAATCCTCTGAATGTAAAAGTTGTATCGAGGGATAGTAAATACTCTGAAATAAAAATTAACGGATATTTACCAAACCGAGAATATTATTATCTGCTACTTTTGTCTTGGCCGGTAAATCACGCTTTTGACAAAGTCAACTTTTTAGTTAAAAATTGCTTTGTTCCAGAAGTAATAGCAACTCTAAGAAATATTGGCATTGACGTTAAAGGAGGAAATGCAAATGCGTAACTTAAACGGAGTTCAACAATACTATCAGGCAATCCGTGATAGATTGAAAAACTATATAAAATCGGATTACTTAGCTAATAGTGAAACCCTACTTCTTTATGTCGATGATCTTCTGGGAGAGCATTGTTCTGAGTATACCAATATCGCTCGCGAGCCGTACATCGAAACTTCGGCGTCCTATAAAAAAGTCCCTGATGGAATTAAAAACTCGCCCCATCTTGAACAGGGTGTAAAAGAATCCTTATTGAAGCTCGTTCAGGAGAACCTCGGCATATTTTCCGATCCGTTTGAGCACCAAGTTAAAGCACTGGAATATTTTTTGTCTGGGAGAGATTTGTTTATTTCCACGGGTACTGGTTCTGGTAAAACAGAATGCTTTCTTTGGCCGATTATAGCCAAGTGTTTTGATGAGGCTAAGAACCATCCTGCTGGTTTCAAAAACGAGGCGGTGCGAACCCTAATCATTTATCCGATGAACGCCCTCGTGTCTGACCAACTTGCTAGATTCAGAAAAATTATCGGAAATGATAAATTTCGAGAAATTTTCTTGACGGATACACACGCTACACGTATTCCACATTTTGGAATGTATACAGGGAGAACACCCTATTCTGGCGACGCAAAATCAGCAAGTAGCCGGGAACTAGCGAATACATTTCGCGAAAATTATTTGATAGATGAAACTGCAGATCCAGAAACCAAACGGCGACAAACCAACAATGTAAAAGGGCTTAAGAGTATCAACAAATATCCGGCCAGATTCGGTGAAAACGGACTGCAAGTTTTCATTGAAAACTTGGAAAAGAACATCCACAAGCCAGCTCCGTATGATGCTGAACTCATAACGCGATTTGAGATGCAGGAATGTCCGCCGGATATTCTGATTACAAACTACTCGATGTTGGAGTATATGCTTATGCGCCGACGTGAAGCAAACATATGGGATAAAACCAAGCAATGGCTTGATGAATCCAGCGACAATAAACTCCTCATTGTTTTGGATGAAGCTCATATGTACCGTGGCTCCGCTGGTGGAGAAATTGCGCTGTTGTTGGTACGACTATTTCATCGCCTGGGGATTACAGCCGATAGGGTCCAGTTTATCATTACAACTGCAAGTATGCCTTCAAACGAACAAGAAGCCATAAACGCTTTTTACTCTGGCCTTACGGGGAAAGAATTGACTTGTTGTGAGTTATTATTTGGTGCAAGGGAAGATTTTCCGAAGGAGTTGGAGGAATTAACGGATATTGACGCGTTGGCGTCGATTGGTTCTGACCAAGTGCAAGATGATGCCGCTATAACCGTTAGAATCAAAGATTTTGCTAAGGCTGTTTTTCATTGCAGCTTGCCAACCAATATTAGCCCGAATCAAGCCCAAGAGTGGCTCTATGATAATCTTCCGAAATATGAAGTGTTTGTTTTGTTGAACAAACTATGTCGTGATGGCGCAAAATCATATAGTGAGATTAAGAAAGCACTGTTTGGAGACAACGCGAATGCCGAAAAAGCGCTGGACGCTTTATTGGCATTGGTTTCCCTTGCGGCAAAGAACGGAAACATCCTTTTTCCAGTGCGCCTTCACATGTTTTTACGCGGTTTGCAAGGCCTTTATGCGTGTTCTAATCCGAAATGCACTTGTGCGAAGTATTCCGAAAGCGAAAAGCTCCCCTTGGGTAAGGTTATCTCGATTCCCAAAGATAAATGTGAGTGCGGTGGTAGAATTTATGAACTTGTTAATCATATAAAATGTGGGGCTTTATATCTAAAGGTATATTTTCGAAAAAATGATGGCCAACCCTATTGGTATGTCTTCCCTGAACGTGGCTTGAACGGTGATGCTAATTCGCTCAATGAAATGCTTCTCTATGTTGTTCCTAAAAACTATCAAAAGAGGAAGAACGATAAGATCGGTGCGCTTGACCCATTAACAGGCAAATTGTATACGTCACCTCAAAACAATGAAAATTTGCTAACCATCATATACAACGATAATAATTTCGACAGTAGAAAAGATTCATTTACTTTTAGTGTATGCCCAAAGTGCAAAAAACAGATGCACCTTAAAAAGCCGGTTGATTTATCCACTAAGGGCAATATACCATTTTATAACCTGACAAAGGCGCAGTTTGAATTGCAACCCGCTAAATCAGAGCTAATCAATCAAGGGAAAAAGGTTTTGCTGTTTTCGGATTCCCGGCAGAACGCAGCCAAACTTGCGAGGGACCTGTCAAAATCATCTGACGCGGATGCTTTTAGGCAGGCAGTTATGCTCGCGTCCCGTCTTTTACAGGTTGATGGAAAAGAGCATTCTTTATCTGACTTATATCCGGCATTTTTGGATGTTTGCGTACAAAACAGCCTTACTTTTTTCAGTGGGAACAGCAAAAATATGTTTGAAGGTCACAAACGTCATTTCAAGGGCACAAAAAACAGAACTGAACGACGTGGAAGAAATATTGACTATGCGGCAATAACTGCGGAATATCAAACTTTGCCGGATGATTATTACGAGCAGTTACTAACTTTCTTTACAGAAAGTCCTCGTTCATTCAAAGATATCGGCATTGGCTTTTTAGCCCCTGTTTCTTCTGTTCTTGATGATTGCATATATGATTTAGAGAGTGACGGCTTAACCGTTGCTCAAAATGTGCTTTATCAATTGCTGGTGCTATTATTTTGGGACGTTATGGATGATAGTGCTGCTCTTGGAGAAACAATTCATGATGATATTCGAAAGGATCTGCCCGGACGAAGCAAAATCCAGACGTTTGGGTTGAACTTCGATTTTTCAACTGAATTGAAAGGGCTTATCAAGCGGATTCAAGAACTATTGAATCTCGACAATATTTCTACAGCAAAAATCTTAGATAAAGTGCGAGACTTGTTTTTTGCTTCTTCATCAAACAACCGTTATTATATCAAATTAGCCGCAGTGAAAATCGAGTTCGCTGATAAAGATTTCACGTGGTATCGCTGCGTTAAGTGCGGAAAGTTATCTCCATATAAAATTGGAGATTATTGCGGTGCTTGCTTTGATTCAACAGATTTAGTAGCGATTGGTGAATCAGATTTGTCGCGCTTTGACTTTTGGCGAATACCAGTTCTTAACGCCTTGAACAAAGGCGAAACTATCCACACAATTGACACCGAGGAGCACACCGCGCAATTATCCCATAAAGAAACCAGAAGCGACACTTGGAGCCGTACAGAAAAGTATGAAATGCGTTTCCAAGACATTAACGCAGGAGAAAACGGTGAGGAATCCATCGATGTATTGAGTTGCACGACAACCATGGAGGTCGGTATTGATATTGGTTCGCTAACCGCCGTCGGGCTTCGTAACATACCGCCTATGAGAGAAAATTATCAACAACGGGCCGGGCGCGCCGGGCGTAAAAATGCCGGAATCTCTACTATTGTTACATATGCTTCTGGAGGAGTGCACGATAGCCACTACTTTTTACACCCCGATGATATGATTTCTGGCTCTCCGCGTAAACCTTGGATAGACCGCGATAATCCAAAAATTTGGCAGCGTCATATAAACATGCTGGCGCTGAACGGATTTATGTCGACTCCAGATATGAAAAACCAATTCGATGGTATTGTTGAGATTGGCATCATATCGTTTTGTGAAAAATATAGCGAAAACTTTATTGCTTACGCGGAATCTATGGAGTTTTCGACTGATGTTACCATTTCTCGATTTCAAGCAATAAGCCAAAGCGTCTTAGCTGAAGGTAAGCGCAATGAGTTTATTAACAATGACAAAGAGACCTCGGCTTTTGATGTCTTCTATCGCGAAGGCTTTATACCGTCATACTCATTTCCCAAGAATGTTGTAAGGTTTTTCGTGGAGAAAGAATCTGAACGGGGCAAAAACGCACCTCGTGATATCGAATATGCTCCCGAAAGAGACATCGCCGTGGCGCTTAGCGAATATGCCCCCGGCCGGTTCGTTACGATTGATAAAAAAATATATCAAAGCGGCGGTATATATGCTAATCCCCGCCCAAGAGGATTTGAGCAAAACCAAGCTGAATATTATTTTAAGAATAGAGATTATTATAATGACATTTACATTTGTTCTGAATGCAACTGGTTTGGCATTGAGCCCAAAGAATTCTCAAAAATGCAATGCCCATATTGCGGTGCGCCCATTGATCACAAAAAGATGCTGCGCCCATGGGGATTTTCTCCTGTTAGAGGGAATGAGGTGAAATTTGAGGATGAGGATGAACAGTATACCTATACTGAGGCACCTTACTATTCGTACGTTCCAGAAGACACGAAAATGGAAAAATTCGGTCATAGCAATATCCGTTATGCCAATCTTTCTGATAGAAAAGTTTTAACCGTTAACATGGGTAAAAGTAAGAACGGTTTCAATGTCTGCAAAAAATGTGGAGGCGCCGAGGTTGCAGATGATAAGAACATTGGGAATTTTTCATTTTCACAACCCTATCACGATAGCTATCCTTTATGCCGCCATGAAGGTACGGTAGCTGCCAATATTTTTTTAGGATATGAATTTTTAACAGACATGTTCATGTTGGATATTTCCTATGATTCCGCAAAACTTGTTGGAAACAAAAACGTAGAAGAAAAGAGTATTCTACGGGCGGCGGTAACGACGCTACACGAAGCACTAAAAAAAGCTGTTTCACTTGTGCTGGACATAGATTACAATGAGATAAGCGGAGGATGGCGACCAAGGATTAAAAGTGACGGTGACTCTCACATCGAAATGTTTTTCTATGATAACCTAACTAGCGGTGCTGGTTATTCATCGTTAATTGGTTCAATTCTTGATAAAGTGCTTGAACGTGCCGGAATAATTCTATCAGAGTGTGAGTGTTCGCGAACCTGCAAAAATTGCCTGGATAATTTTTGGAATCAACGAAATCATCAGTTGTTTGACAGGTATTTAGGTTTGCAGCTTCTCAAATATGCTCAATTTGGACAGTTACCCGATGAATACGACAACGGCGAGCAACAGGCGTTACTTATCCCATTGCAAAAACTCATTTCAGAAGACAGGAACACTCTTCAGCCTAATCCGCAAATTGAATTTAAAGTTATTCCTGCTATTCTGAAAAAACCAGAAAACACACGCACGAGAATTTTCCTAAATCCATATGACTTGTCGGATTGGTTGCCCAACACATTTATGACCTATAGAAACTTAATAAGCGAGAGATAGAAAATGGCTAAGTTACTTTCGCCGCTTCGCTATCCGGGCGGTAAATCAAAAATTTACGAAAAAGTTAAAACTCTTATTGAATATAATGCGATGGGGAATAGGACTTACGTCGAACCTTTTGCAGGTGGATTCGGTTTAGGGATTGGTTTGTTGTGTGACAACATTGTGCAATCCGCTGTATTGAATGATGTCGATTCCCATATTTATCATTTTTGGCATTCAGTGTTTTACAGCACAGACGACTTACTTAGAAAAATCACAGATACGCCCATCACCATTGATGAGCGAAAAAAACAAAAGGCAGTGTATAAAGACAGTGCTGCAGATGCTTTGAGCGATGGCTTTGCAACATTGTTTTTAAACCGAGTGAACTTTTCTGGCGTTATCAATGGCGGACCAATTGGCGGAGTAACGCAGAGCGGCGTATATAAACTGGATTGCCGATTCAATAAGGAAGAGATAAAAAAGAAAATCGCGGATATTGCTTTGCTGAAAAATCGCATTTCACTGTATAACTACGATGCAAGTGATTTGATTATTGACCGTTTAGAATTTCAAAACAATACTGCGTTTTTCAATATTGACCCTCCGTACGTTGCTAAAGGGAGTCGACTTTATACGAATTACTTCAAAGAGTCTGACCATAGAAATCTTGAAAAGGTAATAACTGAACATCTAAAGGGTATTCCTTGGATTATTACTTATGATGACTGCGGGCTAATACGAGATATCTATAAGCAGTACCTTATGACTGGGTATAATATTCAGCATAACGCCAGAGTAAGTATTCAGGGGAAGGAATTGGTTATTACAAATATCGCGGAAGATTCTTTCGTTTGGTGAAGTTATTCGAGTCGTATGAGGAAATGGACGAATGATCGGGGAAAGATTGGTCTCAGCCTGTGCGTCAGCAAAGGGTGCATTAAGTTTTTATAATACCTCGAAATTAAAGAAAAATACCCTTCCAAGGTCCGGAAGGGTATTCCCATTCTCGGGATTGCTGAAAAAGTAAAGCAAACAACGTTAATCAGGAAGCATAAAACACACGGAGCCATCAAATAGGGTTGAACCATTTTTTCGTTTCAAAATAGCACCTTGAAAATAAAGACAAAAGAATTGAAGCAAAATCACGGTTTCAATTGGTTTCTTTTAATTTGGCCATGATTTGATTCAACACGTAACAGCGTTTTGCTTTACCAAACTTACCCTCGATGGAATTACGAACCCTTTCATCTCATCGGTCCGTTCCATGTTACGCTGTTTCGGATCGCTTTGTTTCGGAGGCCTGCCGAGGTTCGGGCCGGTTAGATGAATATCGCGCTCCGAATTTTTCTCCGATAATCCTACGTAAGACCAGCCAAAGCTCCTCGAAGTATCTCAAACTTCAGCTTCCTTATCCATAACGTTCAGCGATACAGTAATCTGTTGGTTTTCGGGTTAACTTTTTTACCCAGCAAGCTATTTTTCCTTCTCCCCCAAAACCTCCGGGAACGCCCTCTCCAACTGTACCATCAACCAATTCCGAATCTTTTCATCGCTTTGCAGTCCCTGATTCAAAATATATTCCACATAAGCCAACAAATTTTGATTTGTGTTCCCCGTAGCCAGCTTTTCAAGGGCAACGTGTGAACGAAACTCCGCAAATTGCGGATCTTCCAAAACCTTCACTAATCCTTCACTGAATTTCTTAGCTCCTAAAAGTTTAATGCCATTGACAATGTAATCCTCTGCAACGATAAACATTTCACCCTTGCCAGTCATTATCCATTCGGTATTGGCGGCAAAACGAATCATCATTCCATAGAGAAACGCATTAGACATGGGTATTTTACCCGACTCAATTTTCGAGATATTACCTCGGCTCATATTGATGACTGCGCCAAAAGCTTCTTGTGATAAATCTAAGTATTCACGAAATTGACGGACTCGTTCACCGGGATTCAATTGTTTCATAAAGAACGTTTTCTCCTTGACATCCGTTCATAATGAACGTATAATAAAATTGTCCTTACGAAAATAGGCTTTAAAAATGGTGATAAGGCAGACCAAAAATCGAACTCCAAAGATTGCTTTTTGGGGTTAGGATTACCTATGGATAAAAAAAGTTTACAATCTTTTTTATTATACCATATTCTGCATAGCAAGTTACAGGAGACCATGTCGCAAATCGCCGAAAAAAACGAATCAACCCTCAAACAACAAATAGCCGCCAGCCGCGCCCGGCTCCAGTGCCTCTGGAACCTCCACGGCCACACCAACCCGGTGGTCCTGGCCGCCAGCATCGAGCTGGATGAATTGCTGAACCGGTATCACCGGCAGAATAAAACCCAAGACCTGAACCTTGATTCGCCGGATTAAGGGATTGGTGGGATTTAAAACACCGCTCGGGATAATGGAATCATGTTAATCCTTGAATCCTACGAATCATGGTTCGGGAGGCGGAGGATATTTTTCGGATACAAAAACGATACTTCAAACCCGGCTTTTTGCGGTATAATAGCGATCGTGGAAGTCGTTTTTCATTTGAGTCCGTCGGTGATACCGACGGACTTTTGATCATGGGTCACCCGCATTGCCGATGCCCCGGTTTCCTATGTGGAGCTAACTTATGCTTCAGACCAAAAACTGCAAATCCATGGCATCGGTAAATGGCTGATGTTAGACGTTAAAAGAAGGGATAGAGATAGATTGATAGAATATAATAAGCAAGATAATAAGCTCAGTTTAGTTCAATAACTCATCCGATAAAGATGATCATCGGGGGTGAATGAGTTGATTACAAAGGATCAGATTAATCAAGTCGTTGAGACGATTGTTCAAAACGTCCACCCTGATAAAGTTATTTTATTTGGCTCTTACGCAAATGGAAATCCTGGAGAAGATAGCGACTTAGATTTATTAGTAATCAAAGATATGCCCCAAAAACGCCTTCAAAGGGGCCGCGAAATTCGGAAACATTTAAGAGGAACTGGGATTCCCATCGATTTATTGGTTTATACCCCTCAGGAAATCGAAGAATGGCGTGATACAAAGGCTGCGTTTATAACCCAAATTGTCGCTCAAGGTCAGGTTTTATATGGATAAAAAAGAACTATTGGTTGACGAGTGGATTACCAAAGCCGGGCATGATCTGGGAATGGCGGAATTGGCTATTGCCAATAAACCGGAATATAAAGATCTCATTTGTTTTCATTGTCAACAAAGTGCTGAAAAATATTTAAAAGCGTATTTAATTCGTTTGAATATGGATTTTAAGAAAAGTCACAGTTTAATCTATTTGTTAGATTTGTTAAAGGCTCAAGAGAATGTTCCGGATAGTATATATGGGACGGCTGAGATTTTGGAGGATTACGGCGTTGAAGTTCGTTATCCCGGTAATGGGATTGAGCTTGACCAAGAAGATATTCATGAAGCCTATCAGGCGGCTTTGCGAATAAAAGAATTTGTTAAAGAAAAAATGGCTTAAGAAGAACCCCGATTTTAATGAATCGGGGTTTTACATGTTCTATTTGTATAAAAGTTTTTATTCCACGGACCCGGATAAGGTTAGGTACGGTTTAGGTCCACCAAATTAAAATTTTGAAACCCTTGAGAAATCAAGGGTTTTTTGCTACTCGTTTACAGGAACTTACAATTAGGAACTCACCCTGCCCATGCCCCGGTTTCCTATGTGGAGATCCATTAATCCTTGAATCAGGCAAATCACGGTTCAAGAATAAGAATAGGAGACAAATAGGTAAAGCTTCGCGGAGAAAAAAACCTAACCTCCAGCTCCTTCCCTGAACAAGTCAGAGAGTGGCCATTTCGGACGCGTGATTTTTGAACGGGAGAAACGGTTTATCATCATCCCCGTTCGAACGACTCGCCCCACGTCTCCCGGCCGTCATCTCTCCTTCCTCTGTCAGGGAAGGAGGGGAGGATAGGTGAGCCCCGAACCTGGATTTAGAAGATTAAACGGATGAACAGGATTTAAAAAGGTTTCCCGAAGAAAAGGAAGGGAAGAGGGGTATTTACAGGTGGGAGGAAACTCATGAAAACCAGCGGAGAGAAGGGAGCATATCATCAATCATACCGGCCAGGAATTTCAGGTGGTCTTAAACCGTCGAATCCGCTTGGACGGATTTTTTTTGCCAAATGTTGTTCTTCAAGCGCGCTAAAAAACTGGCGCAGGTTTTCCAGATACGGTTTTGGATAGCTGTCGCCAAACACAGATATACCGGTTTTAAGTAGCTTCTGTTTTTTTTCAATCACGATTTATCGCGCCTCCATTCCAAGCGGTGAGCATCATCCGCCGCCCCGTTTCAATCAAGTTCATAAAAACAAGCAAACTCCCATGAAAATATTTCCATTTTATTTCCCATAATCCTCCTTCACCTCACCCCAAACTTCGCAACGGAAACAAACGGAAACACTCCGGTGCGACTTCAATCCCGCTTCCTCTACACCCTTTAAATCGTGACTGCGGCGTTCCACTCATTATTTACGCCGGGACTCACAGGTCAAAGTGTTTTCCTCCCGGCTCCGGCCATCTTTTAAATTCCGGTTGATGATCTCTTGAATCCGGCTGCCCCAAAAACTAATCGGCTCTTAACAATGATCATTTATTCTAAAACTCAATGGCTTTCCGGACAAGAAACGATCATAAAACCAAAAAGGAGGAATTTCCATTGCATACCGCCAGAGTCAAAGCTTGTGTTCTGGGGCTCGCCGGAGCGCTCTTCCTCGGTGCCGCTTTTTGCGGAACGTTTGCCGCGTCGAAATCGAAATCGCTGAACGCCCTGATCGCGGCGGCCAAAAAAGAAGGGCAGCTGACCGTGATCGCCCTGCCGCATGACTGGGTGAATTACGGCGAGATGATCCAGACCTTCTCCAAGAAATACGGCATCCGGGTGAATGAGCTGAATCCCGACGGGAGCTCGGGGGAAGAGCTGGAAGCGATCCGGGCCAATAAGAACAACAAAGGGCCGCAAGCCCCCGACGTCATCGATGTCGGCCTCGCCTTCGGACCCCAGGCCAAGCAGGAAAAACTGATCCAGCCCTATAAGGTCTCCACCTGGAACACCATTCCTGCGAATGTCAAAGACCCTGAGGGTTACTGGTACGGCGACTATTACGGAGTTCTGGCGTTCGAGGTCAACAAGAGCATCGTCAAGAATCCTCCGGCCGACTGGGCCGATCTTTTGAAACCCGAATACAAGGGCAAGTTCGCGTTATCCGGCGATCCCCGCACCGCCAACCAGGCCATTATGACCATCGGCGCCGCATCCATCAGCTTCGGAAAGAAATATGAAAATGCCGCCGCCGGTCTGGAGTTCTTCAATAAGCTGAATAAGGCCGGCAACTTCGTCCCGGTCATCGCGGTGCCCGGCACGGTCGCCTCCGGCGAGACCCCGATCACGGTCCGCTGGGATTACAACGCCTTGGCCAATCGCGACAAATCCGCCGGCAATCCCGAGATCGCCGTGATCATTCCCCGGACCGGGGTGGTGGCGGGCGTATATGTCCAGGCCATTAGCGCCTATGCGCCGCATCCCAACGCGGCCAAGCTCTGGATGGAGTTCCTCTACTCCGACGAAGGCCAGCTGATTTGGTTGAAGGGTTACGGCCATCCGGCCCGTTATCAGGACCTGGTCCGGCGCAAAGCCATTCCCGCCGCCATCGCCGCCAAGCTCCCGCCGGCCCAGGCTTACGAAAAGGCGGTATTCCCCACCCTCGAAGAACAGGAAGCGGCCAAGAAGATCATCGCCGCGGATTGGGATAAAGTCGTACAAGTCGACGTGACCAAATAATGATGGCAGAACAGCTGCGGAGGGGCGCGGTCGCGCCCCTCTCCGGAAGACTCCGGTCCGGCCTCGGCCTGTTGCCGTTCATCCTGTTCGCGGTGGCGTTCATGCTGCTGCCCGCCGGCTCGCTGCTGATCGGAGGGTTTCAGGACCCGGCCGGCCATTTCACCCTGGACAATATCTACCGCCTGGCGCGGCCGGATATCATGGGTTCCTACCTGCTGACGGTCCAGATCAGCCTGGTGACGGCGCTGGGCGGCGGAGTGCTCGGCTTTCTGCTGGCCTATGGCATCACCCTGGGCGGGCTGCCCCGTTTCGTGCAGGGGTTCATCACCACCTTCTGCGGAGTGGCCTCCAATTTCGCCGGCGTGCCGCTGGCTTTCGCCTTCATCTCCACCCTGGGGCGGGTGGGCATGATCACCGTCTTGCTGCGGACGCTGTTCGGCATCAACCTCTACGACCGGGGTTTCAACCTCTATAGTTTCTGGGGCCTTTCCCTGACCTATCTGTTCTTTCAGATACCCCTGATGGTGTTAATTATCACGCCCGCGCTGGAGGGGATGAAAAAACAGTGGCGCGAGGCGGCCGAAAGCCTGGGCGCGTCCGCCTTTCAATACTGGCGGATGGTGGCCCTGCCGGTGCTGGCGCCGACGCTGCTGGCCTCGTTCATCCTGCTGTTTGGCAATGCCTTCGGCGCCTATGCCACGGCCTACGCCCTGACGGGCGGGCTGTTGAATATCACCCCCATCCTGATCGGCGCCCAGATCCGCGGCGATGTGCTGCACGATCCCAATCTCGGGTATGCCCTGGCCCTGGGCATGGTGATCCTGATGGCCCTCTTGATACTGGCCTATTCCTGGCTGCAAAAAACATACTCGCGGTGGCTGCAATGATGAGCATGCGCAAAATCTGGTCCTGGTTCTGGCTGGGAGCGGGGTGTCTCTATTTCTTCATCCCGCTGCTGGCGACCTTTCTCTTCTCGCTGCAGCGCCAAGCCGGTACGCTGAGCTTTCTCGCGTACCAAAATGTATTCGGCGATCCCAATTTTCTGGCCTCATTCCTCTTCTCCGCGGCGATGGCGGTAGGGACCATCCTGGCCGGCTTCGCGCTGATGGTGCCGACCGTCTTTTGGATCCACTGGAAATTTCCCAGACTCAAGCCGGTGATCGAAACCTGCACCCTGCTGCCGTTCGTGATCCCCCCGATCGTGCTGGTATTCGGATTAATCCGCTTGTACAGCAGTCCGCCGCTGACCTGGGTCACGAGCCCCGCCTTACTCATCGCCGGTTATATCGTGCTGGCCTTTCCCTACATCTACCGGGCGGTGGACACCGGCCTGCGCTCGATGGAGGTGAAGACCCTGATGGAGGCATCGCTGAGCCTGGGAGCCAACGGCGCCGCCGCCTTTTTTGGGGTCATCCTGCCGAACCTGCGGACCAGTCTGCTGTCAGCGGCCTTCCTGACCTTTTCGATCGTGATGGGCGAGTTGACCTTCGCCGTCATGCTGGCCTGGCCGGCGTTCGGCCCCTACATGGCGCTGGTCGGGCGGGACCTGGCCTACGAACCCGCCGCTCTCGCCATCTTCAGCTTCTTCCTGACCTGGCTATCAATCGCCTTGATCGGCTGGCTCACCGCCGGCTTGAGCGGCCGGAAGGGGAACGCCGTCCCCGGCGGCGGAGCCTGAAGGAGTTCGCTTCATGAACGGCTGCTTTGCCCCGCCGGTAACGGTTGCGGGGGTTCCGGACCGGCGCTTGAATTGAAATCGTAGGAGGAAACCATGGCTTTTCTGGAATTGACGGGCGTGCAAAAAAAATTCGGCAAACAGTTCGCGGTGCGCGATTTCAACCTGGAGGTCCAAAAAGGGGAATTCGTCTCCTTCCTGGGCGGCAGCGGCTGTGGCAAGACCACCACCTTGCGGATGATCGCCGGTTTCGAGCTGCCGACCGCCGGCCGGATCCGCATCGGGGACCGGGACGTCAGTAATGTCCCGCCCAACCGCAGGCGGGTGGGGATGGTTTTTCAAAATTACGCCCTGTTTCCCAACCTGAACGTGGTTCAAAACATCGCTTTCGGCCTGAAAGTGGCCGGCGTCCCCGTCAAAACCCGGCTGGAACAGGCCGGACGGCTGCTCGACATGGTGCATTTGGACGGGTTTCAAAATCGCTATCCGCACCAGTTGTCCGGCGGCCAGCAGCAGCGGGTGGCCCTGGCCCGGGCCCTGGCCATCCAACCCCAGGTGTTGCTGCTCGACGAACCGCTGTCGGCGCTGGACGCAAAGATCCGCCTCAAACTGCGCCAGGAGATCCGGGCGCTCCAAAAGGAGCTCGGCATCACCACCATCTATGTCACCCACGATCAGGAAGAGGCCCTTTCCCTCTCGGACCGGATCGTGGTGATGCGGGAGGGCCGCATCGAACAGGTGGGTACCCCGGCCCAGATCTACCATGACCCCGCCTCACTCTTCGTGGCATCGTTCATCGGGACGCTGAACCGGCTGCGGGCGGAAGTGGCCGATCCCGCCGCCGGCAGGCTGGCCGTGGCCGGACAAGTGATCAGAACGGGCGGGGTTTTCTCCCGTCCAAAGGGCGAGCCGGTCTGCGTCGCGCTGCGCCCGGAGCGGCTGAGCCTCGAGCGGCGGAATGACGACGACAACTGCCTCTCCGGCATCCTGTCCCATGTGACGCTGCTGGGAGCGATCGTTCGCTGGTCGGTCCGGGTCGGGGAACAGGAGATCCGCATCGATACCTTTAACGATCCGCTGCTCGAAATGCCCCCGGCCGGCCAGACGGTTCGCGTTTACTTCCCGGAAGCGGCCTGCCGGGTGATGGAGGATAGCGAGGTTGCGGCCGGTTAGGCGGGGCAGGAAAAGCGCTGACTTAAAAATGCAATATTAATGTCACATTAATTTAACATTATCAATTGCGCTGTTATTCCCATGAAATCTCCGGCCGCATCGCTGTCGGATGACATGAAAATATCAAGATTGAAATGGTAGGATATGTAAGGAGACTCCGGAATGTCTCCTGGCGGATCGTAAAAATACCAGCTCATCGCGTTGTAATTTCGGCGTCGCAAAATATTTTAGCGGTTAAACTGCTCGGGGCCGATGATAATCATTCAGACAGCGGATATGTTTTTCGGCTTGCCAAATCGGAAATAGAAATGTTATAATATTGTCAATTTGATAGGATTGACTGACGGTTGGACGAATTCTAACATTCGTTTTCAAGATGAATTTAGGCTTTTGGGGTGGGAAGCTCGTGATTGCGAGCTTCCCACCCTTATTTTATAGAACTGCGCTTTCGCGGAAGTAAACCGCGGCCGCCGGCGGTTCCGGGCTGGAATATGAAAGCCCGATCCAAGGGATAATGCTCCTGGGGAACCCGGCCGGCGGATGATGGAATGGCGTTGGGATTTGGAGCAACACAACATACAAGGAGATGAAGGGACATGAAAGTCAACATCACGGAAACGGTACTACGCGATGCCAACCAGTCGCTGATCGCCACTCGAATGCCTTTCTCGGACTTCGAAGCGATTTTGGAGACGTTGGACCAGGCGGGGTATTACTCCCTGGAGTGCTGGGGCGGGGCGACATTCGACTCCTGCCTGCGCTATTTGAATGAGGACCCCTGGGAAAGACTGAAGAAGATCAAGGACAAGGTGAAGAAGACGCCGCTGCAGATGCTGCTCAGGGGGCAAAATATTCTCGGCTACAAGCACTATCCCGACGATGTGGTCCGCCAGTTTGTGGCCCACTCCGTGGATCAGGGCATGGATATCTTCCGGATCTTCGACGCCCTGAACGATTTCCGCAATATCGCGGTCGCCGTGGATGAAACCTTGAAACGAAAGGCTCATGCCCAGGGGTGCATCTGCTACACCACCAGCCCCATCCACAACCTCGAGAAATACGCCAAAATGGGCAAACAGCTGGAAGAGATGGGAGTCGCCTCGATCTGCATCAAGGACATGGCCGGGATCATGGGGCCGCAAGAAGCCTACGACCTGGTGAAAACACTGAAGGAATCGGTCAAAGTGCCGGTCTTCCTGCATACCCATTCCACGACGGGTTTGGGACCGGTCTCCTACTTCAAGGCGGTCGAGGCCGGTTGCGACGGCATCGACTGCGCGATCTCCTCCTTCTCGGGCGGCACCTCGCAGCCCGCCACGGAGTCAATGCATTACGCCTTTAAGCAATTCGGCTATCAAACCGGGCTGGATGAAAAGACCCTGAAAGTAATCAACGATTTCTTCAAGCCGCTCAAGGCCAAATATATTGCGTCCGGGCTGATGGATGCCTTTGTGATGGGCACCGAGACCGACGCCCTCGTCTATCAGGTTCCCGGCGGCATGCTTTCCAATCTGATTGCGCAGTTGAAAGCGCAAAACGCCATTGACAAGCTGGATGAAGTGCTGGCGGAGACGCCCCGGGTCCGAAAGGATCTCGGATATCCGCCGCTGGTGACTCCCATGAGCCAGATGGTCGGCGTCCAGGCGGCCACCAATGTGCTGCAGGGCGAACGGTACAAGAGCGTCTCCAAAGAGATCAAGTCTTACCTGCGGGGCGAATACGGCCAGGCGCCGGGCGAGATCGACCCCGCGCTGATTCAAAAGGTATTGGGCGACGAAAAGCCGATCACGGCCCGGTTCGCCGATACCCTGGCACCGGAGTTCGATAAAGTCAAGGAAGAGTTGAAAGGCGTCGCCCGGAACGATCGCGACGTCCTCTCCTATATTGTCTTCCCGCAGATTGCCGAGAAGTTTTTCAAAGAGCGGGAGGAGCGCACGGCAACGAAGGTCTCCTATTCAATCGTGAAAAAGTAGAGGGTGGTGCGGATGTCGTTCTTCGAAAGTATTGTCGTATCGTTGTTCTGTATCGCAACGGTATTTGTGGTGTTGGCATGCTTGTTTGTCTTCGTCAAGATCCTATCGAAGGTTTTGAGCGGGTTGGCCGCAAAAAGCGCGCCGCTATCCGAGGATGCGAAAACAGCGGTGGAAACGGCGGCGATTGCGGCCCCGGCCGCGGACGCTCCGGATTTCACCGCCGGAGAACTGAAGCTCATCAACGTGGATGAGAAGACGGCCGCCATGATCATGGCCATCGTCAGCCACGAGTCCCAAATTCCCCTGTCGGAGCTGCAGTTCCGCTCGATCAAGGCAGTCCCAAAAACGGAAATTCAATAGGATATAGGGGGTTTTCGAATTGAAATATATCGTCACCATTAATAATCAGAATTACGAGGTTGAAGTGGAAAAGGGGCAGGCGAGCGTCGTCAAGACGACCGAGACTGCCGCTCCGAGCGTTCCGCCGGCTCCTGTGGCCGTCCAGGCCGCTCCGGCGCCGGCACCGGCGCAGCTGGCCGCCGTCAATGGGACTCCCGCAGCGGGCACTCCGGTGCCGGCGCCCATGCCCGGGACCGTTATCAGCATCAAGGCGCAGACCGGCCAAAAAGTCCAACAGGGCGAGGTATTGGTGATCCTGGAGGCCATGAAGATGGAGAATGAGATCACAGCGCCGGTCCAAGGGGTAGTCGCACAAATCATTGCCGTCAAGGGTTCATCTGTCTCCACCGGGGATGTCCTTGTCGTCATTCAATAGCGGGGTGAGCAAATAATGTTTTTCGAAGCGATCCAAACCATCTGGTCCGATTCGGGCCTGATTGCCCTGACCTGGCAGCACGGCCTGATGATTGGAGTGGCCTGCGTCCTTATCTATCTGGCGATCGTCAAAAAGTTTGAACCCCTGCTGTTACTGCCGATCGCCTTTGGGGTGCTGCTTGCCAATCTGCCTCTGACGGGGCTGATGAGTGGAGCCGCCGCCGGTTCCAAGGAACCGGGCGGACTCCTGTATTACCTGTATCAGGGCGTGAAATTGGGGATCTATCCGTCGCTGATCTTTCTGGGGATCGGCGCGATGACCGATTTCGGGCCGCTAATTGCCAGGCCGTCCGGACTCTTCATGGGAGCCGCGGCCCAGTTCGGAATCTTTGTCGCCTTCATTGTCGCGACTCTGCTCGGTTTCTCGCCGCAGGAAGCGTCCTCAATCGGCATCATCGGCGGCGCGGACGGACCGACCGCCATCTATCTCACCACCCGGCTCGCTCCGGAACTGCTGCCGGCCATCGCCATCGCGGCCTATTCGTATATGGCGCTGATCCCGTTGATCCAGCCGCCGCTGATGCGCCTGCTGACCACGGAGAAGGAACGGAAAGTCAAGATGGAGCAGCTGAGAGAGGTATCCAAGCTGGAAAAGATTTGCTTTCCGATTGCCGTCACCATCTTCTGCATCCTGCTGCTGCCGTCGGTCGCTCCGCTCATCGGAATGCTGATGCTGGGGAACCTATTCAAGGAGTCCGGCGTCGTCGAACGGCTGTCCAGCACGGCTCAGAACGCGCTGATCAACATCGTCACCATTTTCCTGGGCGTCACGGTAGGGGCCACGGCGGTGGCGGACCGGTTCCTGAGGCCCCAGACGCTGATGATCATCGCGCTGGGCCTGATGGCCTTCATGTTCAGCACCATCGGCGGATTGCTGTTGGGCAAGCTGATGTGCTGGCTCTCCGGCGGAAAGATCAATCCGTTGATCGGTTCGGCCGGCGTCTCCGCGGTGCCCATGGCGGCGCGGGTGTCCCAGGTGGAAGGGCAAAAAGCCAATCCCTCCAACTACCTGCTGATGCACGCCATGGGTCCGAATGTGGCCGGGGTCATCGGTTCGGCGGTGGCCGCAGGCATTCTGCTCGCCTTGTTCGGGTAAACCGGCGGGCCGCGGGCGCGGCTGTTTTCATGGCAACCGCCTGAAAACAGCCGATGGATTTTTGAGGATTTTTACACCAACTCGGGGGTTGCGGAGGATTCCGCAACCCTTGTTTCATTTTGCCGCGCTTTTTTATAAGCGTTTTTTCCATTGCCATTTCCCGGCAAATCATGGATAATTTATCTGATGCGTATTGGCGGATGGCTCCCGCCCCCCCGAATGACGCGTCGCAATTCCGGAAGACGGATCGCCTGATTTCATGGTAAAATGGGCCAGGATGAATGATTTGGAGGGATAATATGAATCAGGTTTACGCTCCCGGTTGCGCCGTGATGATTTACAAACCCGAACTCGCCCAAAAGATGCTGGCGTTTTTCCAGCGGGAATCCGGCGCTATCCCAGTACATTTGACTTGCTGCAGGCATGAACCGAAACTGCCCGCCGGTACCAGGGTCATCAACACCTGCGCCGGTTGCGACCGGCGTTACCGTGAGCTTTACGACGGGGTATCGACCATTTCGCTCTGGGAGATCCTGGCCGAAAGCGAATCCTTTCCTTTTCCCGACTATCACGGCCAGACGATGGCCATCCACGACGCCTGCCCCACCCGCGGCGAGGAGCGGGTGCACCGGGCGGTCCGGAAGCTGCTGGAGAAGATGAAGATCACGGTGCTGGAGCCGGAAAACACCCGGGACCGGGCGACTTGCTGCGGCGATAGCTTCTACGGCGCCTTGCCGGTGGAACAGGTGAAAGAACAGATGAAAAAACGCGCCCGGGAGATGCCTGCCGAAGATGTGGCCGTTTACTGTCTTTCCTGCGTCAAGGCGATGCACATTGGCGGGAAAAAGACCCATTATCTGCTCGATCTGTTATGGAACGAAGCGACGACTCCCGGAACCTCCGAGCCCGAAGCGTGGCACGGGGAATTGCAACGCTTCATCGCCGAGCATTGAGGAAATTGTTCCTTCATCTTCAATCGCATAGGCCATCTATCGAACAAAATTGCGTTCATTTTGGGGCACGATATAAAGTAGTCTTACAAACTTAAAGGTAGCAAGGATTTACACCATTTTTTAGAATCGGATTGAAAGGAGGGTGTTTGATCCTTGCCATTCTGATTGTCTAAAAATCGACCTCTCCCCCGTCCCCTCCCCGGCGCAGTCTTTTTGATGGTTGACTCGACGGGGAGGGGCGAATAGCGATAAACTGTTGCCAATTATGGGGTTTTCTTAGGCCTGAATTCTGGAAGTTGAATTTGCAGAAAGACTTGCTTTTTGTTTAAACATTGGCCCGTGTTTCAAGCGATTGACCCCTCCCCGTCGAATGAGCCCTCAAAACTTACTGCGCCGGGGAGGGGAGCGGGGAGAGGTTGCTTTTGGACTTACTTTATCGCTACATAAGTTGAATTAAATATCTGTTATGCATCATGTCCCGTAAGCCTTCCATGATGGATAAATTAAGGAATTTAATTCAACTTATCACAGCTGAAATAGGATGAAATAAATTCCGTTTTAATTCCATTTGCATTCGGCCTTCTATGCAAACGGCTTTGTTAAAAGTCGTTGCATTAGGAATGCAAATCTTAGTACAGAAATTTATTTCATCCTATCCCGGCGAAGCCGGAACCAAAAAGGTTTTTGGAGATCAATAGAGAGATAAAGCAAGTCCAAAAGCGACCTCTCCCCGATCCCCTCCCCGGCGAAGCGAATTCAGATAGACATTTCGACGGGGAGGGGTCAATCGCTTGAAACG
>NZ_SLUN01000027.1 GCF_004340685.1 Hydrogenispora ethanolica
ATTTCCGCCCATGTTAACTCTAAAATTCGTAAGTTTATTCATTGTCAACTCCAAATCTGGTTCGCTGGTTTGCCCAACTTTATCAAGGCGTATTTGCCGATTCCAAGCTGCGAAAGTTGAGAACTTATATATTTTATCGGTTATTATCTGTTTGATGTTTATCAAGTTAACTCCGCGGGTAACTTGGGCATGAGCAGGTAGAAACTTACAAAAAGAACTTTTAATTCATAAAAAAAGCCCATTATTCGCAGAAAGAGCTTGCTGAGCGACTGAGAGAGCTTGCTGAGCGACTGAGAGAGCTTGTTGAGTGACTGAGAGAGCTTGCTGAGCGACTGAGAGAGCTTGCTGAGCGACTGAGAGAGCTTGCTGAGTGACTGAGAGAGCTTGCTGAGTGACTGAGAGAGCTTGCTGAGTGACTGAGAGAGCTTGCTGAGTGACTGAGAGAGCTTGCTGAGCGACTGAGAGAGCTTGTTGAGTGACTGAGAGAGCTTGCTGAGCGACTGAGAGAGCTTGTTGAGTGACTGAGAGAGCTTGTTGAGTGACT
Organism: Hydrogenispora ethanolica; assembly: GCF_004340685.1. Lineage (NCBI taxonomy): Bacteria > Bacillati > Bacillota > Hydrogenispora > Hydrogenispora ethanolica. The sequence goes on from NZ_SLUN01000027.1 coordinate 545, forward strand.
GAGAGAGCTTGCTGAGCGACTGAGAGAGCTTGTTGAGTGACTGAGAGAGCTTGCTGATCCGCAAAGAGAGCATTATCCATAAAACCGGAATCCGTGGCTTTAATAGGGACCTTCGACAATAACCGGACAACCGGCGCCAGAGAGCAAAGACTTGATCGCGGATTTAGCGGATGAAATGATTCCATAGACTGGAGAACGGAAAATGGGTTTTTCTGTGAAATCCCCAAATCCATGAATCCGTGATCGGCTTTTTTCATAGCAGCGTCTTTGCTGGGCAAACTTGATAATCAGATCTGATTTCATTTTGTGAATAAAACAACTCCGGCGATATCGCCGGGGCTGCTAATTTGTCCAAGACATTGCTGTTTATTTGTTATGTTTTCTATATTTACCCGGTGAAATACCCGTGTGTTTTTTAAACTGCCTTATGAAAAAGCTCGTGTCATAATAACCAAGTATCTCGGCGATATAGTTTATAGTGTAGTCCGAGGATCTTATTAAAAATTTTGCCTTATTTATCTTTGCATTGGCTACATATTCAGAAAAAGTAACTCCGATTATCTTGTGAAAAAGTTTTCCGAGATACGTTTCGGAATATCCTAATTGTTTAGCAAATTCTGAAAGCTTAGGCGCAGTTTCAGCAGATGCGTTAATTTTGTCGCACATTTCAAAAACTTTTTTTTCATTGATACCGATGTAGGCTGAAGTCAAATTTTCAGTAGCATTTGAAGTTAAGAATTCATACAGGGCCGCATTCAGCCAGAAAGAAGCCTTTTCAGTCTCGTTTCGGTAAAAAAAGGTGATGACATGATTTAATAGATCCCCAAAGAAAGCAGTATCCGCAATATGTCTATGCTGAACTCCCCACGGGGAAACGTTTTTTTGGTTTTCTGAAATACTAAAATGGACATGGATGACAAACAGCGGAGATAATGGATCGTGGTTTCCGATGTATTTTTTCCCCGGTGCAAGCAGCATGCATGAACCGGCCGACACTTCGAAAGTTTCCGACGCGGTCCTAATTTCGCCTTTTCCGCGAAATACGGCCCAAAGATCATAGTCGTCGAAACCATTGTCAGCGGTTATCCAACTCCAATCCGGAGCGCAGTCCGTAATACCACATGAATTAATTATTAATTGATAATCTTTTATAATTCGGAAGCCTCCATACCTTTTATAGAATATGTCGTAATAATACAATATCGCGTCGTAGAAATCAATGCTCCTGCCTTCCTGTTTGTGCTAGTATTTACTTAATAAAAAACGGAGGTGGAGATATGAAGAATCCCAATATCAAGATCAAAGTCGTTGTCCAGGCGAAGAAAGAAAATGTTCCAGGCTGGCCGCATATCAATTTCGACTATTTGAAAGAAACCGAAAAGGTTATGGAATGTGTAAAAGCCGGAAATTCGGAGACCGAATTTGACGTGATAAAATACACGGCTGTTGCCGAGGCGGAAGCTGATTATCAGGCTGATCTTAAAAAATACAGCGGCGTTCTTGTCCTGGAAATGACCAATTGGATAGGACTCGATGCGTTTTATGCCAGAAAAAGCATTGACGGCATCCCGTGTGTTATTGCAGATGTTCCTTTCTGCGGAAGCGGCTCGACTTTGTCCGGAGCAAGCCCTATGGTTAGAAACGAAAAACTGCCCGTTCCGATCATTGCGTCAAGTAATTATAACGATATAGCGCGTGGTGCAAAACTTTTGGCCGTTAATGAAAAGCTTAAAAATACAACGATACTTGTAGTAAAAAACAGTGTGCAAATGGATGAGCAAAAAGCGGCTATGGAAAAATGGGGATGTAAATTCATAAACAGGACGGCAGCCGAGCTCATAAAGATTTTTGATTCTGTGCCGCTGGAAAAGGCGGAAAAAACGGCCAACTATTGGAAAGAGTCCGCTCTGGGAGTAATCGAACCTAACGATGCCGATATTCTGGAAAGCGCAAAGCTCTATCATGCGATAAAAGCACTAAAAGAGGAATGCTCCGCAGATGCGGTAACCATCGACTGTCTAGGACTTTCATATCATAATGATTACGGAAATAACAAGCATATGTATCCATGCCTTTCTTATTATCAGATGTGTAACGACGGAGAGATAGGTGTATGCGAGGCTGATATCAATTCAACAATATCGTCCATCATAATCCTATATCTAACCGGCCGCTACGGTTTTGTATCCGATCCGGTGGTAGATACTTCTTCCGATGAAATTACATATGCCCATTGCGTCGCCTGCCGGAAGCTATTCGGCTGTGATGATCTTAGAACATGTAGCTTTATATACGCAGCCATGCCGAAGATCAGCAAGGCGCATCAGTTCAAGTGATATTCCCTAGCGGAGAAAAGCTTACGACGATTAATCTGAATAATAAGGCAAACTGGGCTTGCGTCCATTCCGCGCGATCGGTCGGCAACGCAGGCGGAGATGCGGGATGCCGAAGTAAGCTCGTGGCTTCGTGCAACGCCGATAACCTTCTTGCAAATTGGATGCCCATGTGGCATCGCGTTACAGTTTTCGGCGATTACCGACGCGATTTTATCAACTTGTTCAAACTCAAAGGCTTTGATTGGAAAGAGGAAGATAAATAGAGGGGACGCAATATAGCTTTTTTGCTGAAAATCAGTTCGAATAAAGCCATAATAAAAAATGAAAACCCTTGAATTCAAAGGGTTTTACCGATATGGCACAGTTAATTCTTTTCACATTTTGACATATATAATTGAATAATCAGCTTATAGTATCAAGCGTGATGGCGCGGCCTAATTAGCCGCCCTGCTAACCGGACCTGGCTCAGCGCCAGCGTCGGCGGTTGTTTCGCGATGCGCCGGCTGTTTGCCGAGGTAGGCTTCTTTGACCCTAGGGTCCTGGGCCAGTTGCGCGGCTGGGCCGTGCAGCACGATCCTGCCGTTCTCCAGGACATAGCCGCGATGGGCGATCTTCAAGGCCATATTGGCGTTCTGCTCCACCAGCAGAATGGCCGTGCCCTGTTCATTGATCTCCTGCAGGATCCGGAAGACCTCCTTTACCAGCAGCGGCGAGAGGCCCATCGACGGCTCATCCAGGAGCATCAGGCGGCAGTTGGTCATCAGGGCCCGGGCCACCGCCAGCATCTGTTGCTCGCCACCGCTCAGGGTGCCGGCCAGTTGCTTTTGGCGCTCCGCCAGGCGGGGGAAGAGCTTGAAGATCCGGTCGCAGCTGTCGCCCCTGCGGGCCTTGCTCCGGCAGGTCCAGGTCGCCAACTGCAGATTTTCGAGAACCGTCAGGCTGGGGAAGATGCCGCGGCCCTCGGGAACCTGGGCGATTCCCAGGCTGACCACCTGGTGGGCCGGGATATTGGCCAGACTGCGGCCGGCGAACTCGATTTCGCCCGCCGCCGCCGGGATCACCCGGGAGATGGCCCGCAGGGTGGTGGATTTGCCGGCGCCATTGGCGCCGAGCAGGGAGACGATCTCGCCTTCGTTCAATTCCAGATCGATGCCGTGCAAGGCGCGGATGGCGCCATAGGCCACCGCCAGTTTTTTGATGGTTAACAGACTCATGCCGTGGCCTCCTCTTCGCCGAGATAAGCCCGGATGACCAGTGGATGATTGGTGACCGTCGCCGGGTCGCCCTCGGCGATGGTCTGGCCAAAGTCGATCACCTGGATCAGGCCGCACAGCTCCATGACCACCGGCATCTGATGCTCGATGAGCAGGATCGCCAGGGGGAAATCCCGGTGGACGTTACGGATGAATTGGATCAGATCCTCGACTTCCTTGGGGTTCATTCCGGCGGCCGGTTCATCCAGCAACAGCACCCGCGGGTTGGTCGCCAACGCCCGGGCGATCTCCAGCCGCCGCTGCTCGCCGTAGGATAGGTTTCTGGCCAGCTCCCGGCCGCGGTCAGCCAGGCCGAAACGGTCCAGATATTCCAGGCTCTCGCGGCGGATCCTTTCCTCGGCGCGGCGGAAACGGCCCGAATGGATCAGGCTATCCCAGAAATGATAGCCGGTCCGGCTGTGGAAGGCCATCCGGATATTATCCATGACGCTCATCTGGGCGAAAAGCCGGATATTCTGAAAGGTGCGGGCGATTCCGGCCCGGGCGATGGCATCCGCCGCATGAGCGGTGATATCGGTCCCGGCGAAATAAATCCGGCCGCTGTCCGGATGGTAGACCCCGCTGATTAGATTGAAGATCGTGGTTTTGCCGGCGCCATTGGGACCGATGATGCCGCGGATCTCCCGTTCCGACAGTTCCAGGCCGAAATTGGCCACCGCCGTCAATCCGCCGAAGGCTTTGTTAATTTGCTCTAGTCTCAGGATGGCTCCCATGCTCAACCCTCTCTTCCTTTAAGCGCAGCCAGCGCCATTCCTTGTTACCCATCAGGCCGTACTGGCGCGTCAGCATGATCACGATCAGAATCAGCGGGCTGATGACCATCCGCAGGTCGGCCAGGCGGGGATCGAACGCCAGTAGATTACGGAGCAGCTCCATTAAGATCGTATAGACCACCACGCCCAGGATCGAGCCGGACAGACTGCCCATGCCGCCGAGGTACAGCATCACCAGGATCTCGGTGGTCTTGATGTAATCGAAACTCTTCGGGGTAATGAACTGCTGGTATTGGGCCCACAGCCCGCCGGCCAGCCCGGCCAGGGCCGCCGCGATGGTAAAAGCCAGGTTCTTGGCGCGGATGATGTTCACCCCCATCAGCTCGGCGGCAATGTCGTTCTCGCGGATGGCCACCCAGATCCGGCCGTAATTGGAGGCGATCAGGTTGCGGAGCACGGCGTAGGTGAAAACGACCCCGCAGACGACCGCGAAGAAATTGGTGTTGCGCGGGATGCCGCCGAAGCCGCGCGGCCCGCCCACGAACTCCAGGTTCTGGATGCCGTTCACGATGATCATATTAAAACCCAGCGTAATGATGGCCAGGTAATCGCCGACGGTTTTGAAGGTCACCAGCCCGATCAGGTAGCCGATGAGCCCGGTCAGCGCGATGGCGCCGGCGAGCGACAACACCAGTCCCGGCAGGGCCGGCCAGGCGGTGCCGGTCGCAATCAGGGCGGCGGTGTAGGCGCCGATCGCCATGAATCCGGCATGGCCCAGGGCGAATTCGCCCAAGTAACCGTTGAGCAGGTTCAGGCTGGCCACCAGGATCACATTCATCCCGATGATGGTCACGATATGCAGGTAATACTGATTGATCCAGCCGGAGTCGGCGCCGATCTGGATGAGCCCCGCCGCCGCCAGCAGCGCGGCGCTGAAGATCCCCCAAAAGCGCAGGGAAGAGCGGCTGCGGGGCAAAGCCGCGGGATGGATCGAGGTCTGTTGTGACATGGTTCGTTACACCTTCTTCAACATTGGCTTGCCCATGATCCCGCTCGGCCAGATGAGCAGCAGCACGATCAGCAGGCCGAAGGCGATCCCGTTCTTGAGGTTGGAGGAGAGGTAAGCCACGGAGAATACCTCCACCTCGGCCAGCATGAATGAGCCCAGGACCGCGCCCTCAATGGAGCCGATCCCGCCGATCACCGCTGCGATGAAAGCCTTCCAACCCAGATCGATCCCCATGTACGGGTCGATCGAGTAGGCCTGGCCGAAAAAGATGCCTCCGGCGGCGGCCAGCGCCGAGCCGATGGCGAACGTCACCGCGATCACCTGGTTAAGATTGATCCCCATGAGGGGCACGATCTCTTTGTTGTCGGCCACTGCCCGCAACGCCGTGCCCATCAGCGTCTTATTGACGAAAAGCCACAGGATCATCATCAGCGCCAGGGAGATCAGGATGATCAGGATCTTATCCTCGGTGATCACGATCCCCCCGGGCAGCTGCAGGATCGCATCGGGCAACAGCGGCGGCAGCTGCCGGGTCTGGGGTCCCACTAGCACCCGGACGATGTTCTCCAGGAAGATGCCCACGCCCAAGGCGGTGATCACCAGCGACATCCGCTGGGCGTTCCGCAGCTTGCGATAGGCGATCCGTTCGATGGCCACCCCGACCAGCGCGGTGAGCAGCATTGCCAGGGGCATGATCACATAAAAGGGGAGGCCGGCCAGAGTCGCCAGGAGAAAGCCGATGAACGCCCCGACCATGAAGATGTCGCCGTGGGCAAAGTTGATCAGCCGGATAATGCCGTACACCATGCTATATCCCAGGGCGATCAGGGCGTAGACCGCCCCCAGCTGGGTCGCGTTGAGCAATTGTTGGATGATGATGGCCACTGCAACCACTCCATAATCCAGTTTACGCCGCGGCGGCGGGCGGACCCGTACCTTCCGGGCGGCCCGCCTCGCGTCGACGGCAGGGAGGCTCCGGGTTGGACCATCAAGCGCTGACGCACGGACGATCCAACGCCGGGAGGTTGAACGCTCGCAAAGTTCTCACGGATTCACCGCGCTGTCAAAGACGTACTTGCCATTTTCGATCCGCAGCATCACCGCGCCTTTGACCGGATCGCCGTCGCCGTTGTAGGTGATCACGCCGGTAATGCCCGAGAAGTTTTTAATCGCCGCGATCTGATCTCGGATCGCCAAAGAGTTGGCCTTACCCGCCTTGGTCACGGCCTGGAAGATGATCTTGGCCGCGTCATAGGTTAGGGCGGCCGCCGCGTCCGGGATGGCGTTGTATTTCTTTTGATAGCTGGCGATGAAGGTTTTCAAAGCCGGGCTGGCGTTGTCGACCGCGTAATGGTTGGAGAAATAGGCGCCTTCCATCAGCTTGCCGCCGAGCTGGATCAGCTGGGGATCGTCCCAGCCGTCGGATCCGAGCACTTTGGCCTGGATGCCGAGTTGGCGGGCTTGTTTGATCTGGAGCGGGACTTCGTTGAAGTAATTGGGAAGGAACAGGACGTCCGGATCGCTTCCCCTGATCTTGGTCAGTTGGGCGGAGAAATCGGTGTCCTTGGTGTTATAGGTCTCGAAGTTGACGATCTTGCCGCCGGTCTTCGTGAATTCGTTCCGGAACACTTCGGCGATGCCTTTATTGTAGTCGCTGGCGATGTCATAGAGCACCGCCGCGGTCTTGGCTTTCAGTTTGGTATAGGCGAACTGGGCCACCACCTTGCCTTGGAACGGATCGATGAAACAGGCCCGGAAGACGAACTTGCGTCCTTTGGTCACATTGGGATTGGTCGACCAGGGTGTGATCTGGGGAATCTTGGCGGCCTCAGCGATGGGAGCCCCGGCGTTCGAACATTTGCTGGCCTGGGAGCCGATGATCGCCAGCACCCGGTCCTGGTTGATCAGTTTCTGAAACACCGTGGCCGTGCCTTCCGGTTTATTCTCATCGTCTTCAATAATGAAGCGGACCTTCCGTTTGGAGGAGCCGACTTTCAAGCCGCCGGCGCTATTCGCCTCATCCTGCGCCAGGAGGGCTGCGTTCTTCGTGGCCTGCCCGATGGCGGCGATATCGCCCGTCAGCGGGGCGGAGACGCCGAACTTCAGCTCAGGCGGAGCGCAAAGACCCTCGAAAGTCAAACCGAGTAAAAAGATTATCAGAAATAGCAGTCCAAGCTTTTTCATGTTTATCCTCCCATCTATGTAATATTTATGTAATTCATATTAGCAAATATCATAATTTATGTCAATTATTTGTAACTATATTCTATACAGTTAACAGTAAAATCACACAAATCTTTCTTTGAGCTTGAGCGATCCTAAAAAGCGGTTGGGAGAAGGCTATCATCCGGAGATTCAAAGTTTTTTGCCGACGAGCAAGGAATGGTCGTGTAAGGTCGGAGTCCGATTTTCGCCCATGGAAATGGTTTCGGCGGAAAAATCTCTCTCGGAATGACATATTGATGGAATGGATATTGACATTAATTTCTAAAAATTAGTATAATATTTACAAAATTCAATAAATTGGAAGAGAGCGTCGCGGGACCATATCCCCAAAAAACGGCGCAATCCCTTCGAATCCGCCGATGAAAGGGGTTAAGAGCGATGGCAACCGTTGATGATCAGCGTTTTAGCGATGAAGTCTATCGGAGCGACCGGGAACACGTGTTGCATTCCTGGTCGGTTCAGAGCCGGTTGAAGCCGATGGTAGTGAATGAAGCCCGCGGCATTTATTTTTGGGACAGCGGCGGCAAACGTTACCTGGATCTGGCCTCACAGCTGGTGAACTCGAATATCGGGCACCAGCATCCCAAAGTGGTTCAGGCCATCAAGGATCAGGCGGATAAGCTTTGCTACATCGCGCCGTCCATCGCCACCGAGACCCGGAGCGCGCTGGCCAAGCTGCTCAGCACGGTCACGCCGCCGCGGATCAACCATTTCTTCTTCACCAACGGCGGTGCCGACGCCAATGAGAATGCCATCAAAATTGCCCGGCTGGCTACGGGCAGGCAGAAGATCATCTCCCGTTACCGTTCCTACCATGGCTCGACGTACGGCGCCATCACTCTTACCGGGGATCCGCGCCGGCCGCCGGTGGAGCCGGGAATTCCGGGGGTGATCAAGGTGTACGATCCCTACTGTTATCGCTGTACATTCGGGCAGGAATACGGCAGCTGCCGGATCGAGTGCGCTAAGCATGTTGAAGAGACGATCCTGTACGAGAACCCGAAGACGGTCGCGGCCATCCTTATCGAATCGATCACCGGCAGCAACGGCGTTTTCATACCACCCCGGGAGTACCTGGTCATGTTGCGGGAGATCTGCGACACCTATCATATCCTGCTGATCGCGGACGAGGTGATGAGCGGGTTTGGCCGGACCGGGGAATGGTTCGCTATCAACGCCTTCGGCGTGGAACCGGACATCATGACCATGGCCAAAGGAATTAACTCCGGCTACGTACCGCTGGGGGCGGTCGGGATCTCGGACGCAATCGCTACCGCCATTGCCGATCAATATCTCTACTGCGGCCTGACCTATAGCGGCCATCCGCTGGCTTGCGCCGCGGCCATCGCCACCATCGAGGCCTATCAGGAGGAGGAACTGATCGCCAACGCCAGGGCCATGGGTGGCGTGACGCGAGGGTCGATGGAGGATCTGAAGCGGAAACATCCTTGCGTGGGCGACGTCCGGAACCAGGGATTGTTCGGCTGCATAGAGCTGGTCAAGGACCGCGCCAGCCGTGAACCGATCGTGCCCTGGAACGGCAGCGGCGAGGTGATGGCGGCGGTGGAACGGACTCTGCTGGCGGAAGGGGTCTTCATGTATCTCCGCTGGAATTACATGTTCTTCGCGCCTCCGATCATCATCAACGAAGCCCAATTGAACGAGGCTTTCCGGGCGATCGACAGGGCGCTGACTGTCGCCGACGGCTATCTGCAGCGGGCCGCCTCCTAAACTGTTGGGAACGGCTCGATTTCCGCGGCATCTCATAAACTTTCGCTTCAAGAGGAGGCGCCCATGGCCGAGCAATTTTTCATCCCCACCAAAGTGATCGCCGGAAAGGGATGCATCCGGGAGCATGCTTCGCTACTGGCCGCGCTGGGCGCGAAGGCTATGGTGGTCACCGGTTGCCACTCGGCGCTGGTTAATGGTTCGCAGGCCGATATCACAGCGGCTTTGCAAGAGAAGCGGATTCCCTACTTTGTCTATAACCGGATCGCCAGTAATCCATCGATCGCCGCGGTGCGCGAGGCAGCGGCCGTCGCCCGGGACGAAGGCGCGGATTTTGTGATCGGCTGCGGCGGCGGATCGCCCTTAGATGCGGCCAAGGCCATCGCCTTACTGGCCGCGAACGATCTTGATGATGCGGAGCTGTTCGCGGGCATCTTCGAAAATCCGGCTTTGCCGATGGTCGCGGTTCCGACCACCGCCGGAACCGGCAGTGAAGTGACCCAGTACGCAATTTTGACCAATGACCGGCTGCAGACCAAGACCAGTATTGCCAGCGAAGCAATCTTTCCGCGGCTGGCCTTTTTGGATGCAACTTACACCTTGAGCCTGCCACTGCGGGTGACCGTCAACACTGCGCTGGACGCGCTTTCCCACGCGCTGGAAGGCTGTCTCGCCAAGCGGGCAATCGCGCTCAGCAATCTGCTGGCTGCGGAGAGTCTGCGAATTAGCGGTGCCTGCCTGCCGCTATTGCGGGGGGAGGAGATCTCCTGGACCGTCCGCGAACAGCTGCTGTATGCTTCGATGCTGGCGGGAATGGTGATCGCCCACACCGGAACCACGGCCCTGCATGCCATGGGGTATTCATTGACTTATTTCCGGGATATCGACCACGGCCGCGCTAACGGCCTATTGATGTCGGAGTACCTGCGTTTCGTGGCCGCAAGTTGCCGGGAACGAGTGGAGGAAGCGCTTCGCCGGACGGGTTTCGCCGATCTGGATTCATTTCAAGCCATGCTCAAAGAGTTGTTGGGAGAACGAGAATGGATCAGTGAAGCGGAGATCGACCGGTTCTCGGCCATTGCGATCCGGGCCAAGAACATTGGGAACACATTGCGGAACCCGGTGCAGCAGGATTTGGCGGAAATCATCCGCCGGAGTTTTATCTGAGGCGCCCCGATTGCCGACGGAGAGCGAGAAATTCCGCTTGCTCGCTTTATGTTATGGATAACCGAATCATTGCATTGACCGCGGCAGGCGATCCGCGGTTTTATTTTATATTATTTTGAGAGATTGCAAGAGCAGGTGGTCTGATGCTGATGAGAATGGCTTGTTTGTTATGTTACAAGAGAGTGGAGAGATGCGGAGTTTTGTCAGCTGATTTGATGAGAACTTTGTGACAACTTTTTATAAAAATTCCCTGGCGAGTATTGACTTTCCCATGTTGGTAAAGTAAGATAAAAAATATCTTACTAAACCTCTTGGAATTAAAGACATTCCTTCTGCATAGGATAGAGTGAATTGGCGGAAAGACGGCCTATTTTTTTAAATCAAATACCTAGTATTTTGATAAGAATAATAAAATTCATCATGAGAGATTGCACTCAAAAAAATAAAACGAAAGCTGAAGGAGGTTTTAGCGGTGGTTAAAAAACTGGTCTTGTTTCTGGGGTTTGTAGTGGTGTTAGGAATGTCGCTCCTGCCGATGGCCTGGGCGGCGGGGGAGGTCACGTTGCTGAATGTATCGTATGATCCGACCCGTGAGTTGTATCAGGAATACAATGCCGCGTTTGCCAAGTATTGGAAGGCAAAGACCGGCCAGACAGTGACCGTCAAGCAATCGCACGGCGGATCGGGCGCCCAGTCCCGGTCGGTGATTGACGGGTTGGAGGCTGACGTTGTGACGTTGGCTCTGGCGTACGATGTCGACGCATTGTATGAGAACGGCCAATTGCTCGCGAAAAACTGGTTGAAACGATTGCCGGATAATAGCGCCCCTTATACCTCGACCATTGTCTTTCTGGTTCGCAAGGGGAATCCCAAAAGCATCAAAGACTGGTCCGATCTGGTGAAACCGGGCGTGCAGGTGATTACGCCGAATCCGAAAACTTCGGGGGGCGCCCGTTGGAATTACTTGGCGGCCTGGGGTTACGCTTTAAAAAAGAACCGTGGTAAAGAGGAGAAGGCCAAAGAGTTTGTGACTCAGCTTTTTAAAAACGTGCCGGTGCTGGATTCGGGAGCGCGCGGCGCTACTAACACTTTTGTCCAGCGTGGGCTGGGGGATATTTTGTTAGCCTGGGAGAACGAAGCGTTCCTGGCCATTCATGAGCTTGGCAAGGACAAATTCGAGATTGTAGTCCCATCCCTAAGCATTCTGGCGGAGCCGTCGGTAGCCGTGGTTGATAAATTCGCCGATAAGCACGGTACCCGCAAGGTGGCCGAGGCTTACCTGAAATACTGGTATACCAAGGAAGGCCAAGAGATCGCCGCGCGAAACTATTACCGGCCGCGCCTCAGAACGGTGGCCGCCAAGTATGATCATTTCGCCAAGGTGAAATTGTTCACCATCGACTCGGTCTTCGGCGGTTGGCAGAAAGCGCAAAAGACTCATTTTGTCGACGGCGGCGTCTTTGACCAGATTTACCAGCATTGAACATAGCGGATGTGATGGGATTGAATCGGAAGCAACGCAGTATCCTGCCGGGCTTCGGCCCGGCGCTCGGGTTTACCGTATTGTACATGAGTCTGATCCTCTTGATTCCACTGGCGATGCTGTTTTTGCGGGCTGCGACGTTGAGCTGGCCACAATTTTGGCAGACGGTGCTCGCGCCGCGGGTGGTGGCATCTTACCGGTTGAGCCTGTTGGCCTCTTTTGGCGGTGCTTTGATCAATGGTATCTTCGGTCTGCTGCTGGCCTGGGTGTTGACGCGCTATCGATTCCCCGGACGGAAACTGGTGGATGCCATTGTCGATCTACCGTTTGCCATGCCCACTGCGGTGGCTGGCATCGCACTGACCACCATTTACTCGGCGAATGGCTGGATCGGCCGTTTTCTGGAACCATTGGGCATCAAAGTCGCTTACACCCCTTTGGGGGTGATGGTCGCCCTGACCTTCATCGGGCTGCCGTTTGTGGTCCGAACCGTCCAGCCGGTACTGCAGGATTTGGAGAAAGAGGTCGAAGAAGCTGCCGTCAGCCTGGGCGCGAACCGCTGGCAAACCTTCACCCGGGTCATCTTTCCGGCCCTTTGGCCGAGCTGGCTGACGGGCCTGGCGCTCGCTTTCGCCCGCGCACTGGGGGAATACGGATCGGTCGTTTTCATCTCCGGCAACATGCCAATGCGTACCGAGATCGCGCCGCTGGTGATCGTCACCAAGCTGGAACAGTTTGATTATGCCGGCGCGGCGGCGGTGGCCGTGGTGATCCTGGGTATTTCTTTTGTTTTACTGCTCTTGATCAACTTATTGCAATGGTGGAGCGGCAAGAAACAACTTGCAGCCTGAAAGGTGGGTGAACCTTGTCTCTGGAAAGTAAAACGACGGTGGTGACGGCCCGGCCGGACGCCCCCATCAGTGAGCCGTTCCAAGTTCGCTGGCTTCTCATCGTCATGGCCCTCTTATACATCGGCTTTTTTATTATCATCCCGCTCTTCGCCATCTTCGGTCAGGCGCTGGAGAAAGGATTTCAAACGTATCTGAAAGCGCTGGCCGAACCGGATACCTTCGCGGCGATCCGGCTGACGTTATTGACGGCGGCGATCGCGGTGCCGCTCAATCTGGTCTTCGGCCTGGCGGCTTCCTGGGCCATCGCCAAGTTCGATTTTTTCGGCAAAAGCTTTTTAATTTCGCTCATTGATTTGCCATTCGCTATTTCGCCGGTGATCTCGGGTTTAATTTACGTCTTGCTCTTCGGTCTAAACGGTTGGCTGGGGCCATGGCTGTTTGCGCATAATCTGAAAATCATTTTCGCGGTGCCCGGAATCGTGCTGGCGACGGTCCTGGTGACATTTCCTTTCGTTGCCAGAGAGTTGATCCCGCTGATGCAGAGCCAGGGCAAAGAAGAGGAAGAGGCGGCCCTGGTGCTCGGCGCCAACGGCTGGCAAACCTTCTTCAAGGTAACTCTTCCGAATGTAAAATGGGGCCTGCTCTACGGCGTAATTCTTTGTAACGCCCGGGCAATGGGAGAATTCGGCGCCGTTTCGGTTGTTTCCGGCCACATTCGCGGCATGACCAATACGATCCCGTTGCAAGTGGAGATTCTGTATAACGAGTATAACTTCACCGCCGCCTTCGCGGTGGCTTCACTGCTGGCGCTACTGGCCTTGGTTACCCTGGCCGTCAAATCGCTGGTGGAATGGAAACAGCAGCATCAACGGCCGGAACTGCAGAATCCGGTGGAGCGGGAGGCATAAAAGATGAGTATCGTCATTCGGGATATCGATAAACAATTTGGCAGTTTCACGGCTTTAAACCATGTCGATTTGGAGATTCCCACCGGCGAGTTGGTGGCTTTGCTCGGCCCGTCCGGATCCGGCAAGACTACGTTGCTGCGGATCATCGCCGGGTTGGAGACTCCGGATGGGGGGACGGTCTTTTTTGAAGGAGAAGACGCTACTGCCCAGCGGGTCCAGGACCGGAAAGTCGGTTTCGTTTTTCAGCATTATGCGCTATTCCGGCATATGACGGTCTTTGAGAATGTTGCGTTCGGACTACGGGTGCGGCCAGCCCGTTCCCGCCCTTCGCGTGAAGCGATCAACGCCAAAGTCAATGAGCTTTTGAAACTGGTTCAAATGGACCGGCTGGGCAATCGCTATCCCGCGCAACTCTCCGGCGGCCAGCGGCAGCGGATTGCTTTGGCTAGGGCGCTGGCGGTGGAGCCGAAAGTAATGCTGTTGGATGAACCGTTCGGCGCGCTGGATGCCAAGGTGCGCAAAGAGTTGCGGCATTGGATTCGTCATTTGCATGACGAGATCCATGTGACCAGCATTTTTGTGACGCACGACCAGGAGGAGGCGCTGGAGGTGGCGGATCGCATCGTGGTGATGAACGAGGGCCGGATCGAGCAGATCGGTACACCCGAAGCGGTCTATGACCATCCCGTTAACTCCTTTGTCTACCAGTTCCTGGGCAACGTCAATCTTTTCCGCGGCCGGCTCGACCGAGGGAAGGTCCGGATCGGTGCCAGTGAGTTCGTCGCGCCGGAGCACCGGGATGCCGCGGCGCAATCGGCCATTGCCTATGTCCGCCCCCACGAACTGGCGATTGAACGCCACAGTGAGGATAATCAAAGCATCAAAGCGCGGGTCGCCCATATCCGGGCCATCGGCCCGGTGGTTCGGTTGGAATTGAAGCGGGCCGACGATAACAGCCTGATCGAAGCGGAACTGACCAAGGAGCGCTTCACCGAGCTGAGGCTGGCTGAGGGTGACGAGGTTTTTGTCGGATTAAAAAACCTCAAGGTCTTTGTCGAGAATTATGTGATTTGAAATGTATCCCGTATCAGCAACGAATCATTATCATATCAAAACAAGCAAAGGATGAGCGACATGCAACTGACAATCAATGGGAACAGCGAAGAAATCCGACTGGAGCAGGGAACCATCAGTGAGCTGCTGAAGGTCAAAAAAGTCGAGATGCCGGAGATGGTCTCGGTGGAATTGAACGGAAACATTCTGCGGCGGTCGGATTATGAAACGACCCGGTTGCAAGAGGGCGACCAGGTGGAATTCCTGTACTTTATGGGCGGCGGTGCCGCGGCCTGGGAATGTTGTCAATGAAGGAGCAGCGAGATGGCAAACACATGGGATTTTGAAACGAGGTCCATTCATAGCGGCTTTGATCAAGACAAGGGGACCGGCGCCACGGCGCTGCCTATCTATGAATCGGCCGCGTTTGCGTATGACAGCGCCGAAGATCTGGAGGCGGCCTTTCAAGGCCGGAAATTCGGCCATATTTATTCACGAATCGCTAATCCGACGGTGACCGCCTTTGAAAACCGGGTCAATGCTTTGGAAAACGGATTGGGCGCTATCGCCACCGCTTCGGGAATGGCCGCGATCGCCACGGCCGTTTATACGCTGGCTCAAGCGGGGGATGAGATTGTCTCCGGGAAGAGTCTGTTCGGCGGGACCTTTCAATTGTTCAACGAGATCTTTGGAAACTCCGGTATCAAGGTGGTTTATGTCGAATCCACCGCTACCGAGGCCTACCGCCGGGCCATTTCTCCCCGGACCAAGCTGGTGTTCCTGGAGACGATCGGCAACCCTAAATTGGACATCCCGGATATCGGAGCGATTGCGGCCGTCGCCAGAGAGCAAGGCGTGCCGCTGGTGGTCGACAGTACCTTGAGTACGCCGTATCTTTTCGCGGCCAAGCGCTTCGGGGTTGATCTGGTGATTCACTCGACCTCCAAGTATATCTCAGGCAGCGGGAATACCATCGGCGGGATCCTGGTGGACCTCGGGAATTTTGATTGGCGGCATTGCCGGACCGGGGCGGTGGCGGCCTTGACCAAGCAGGCCGGGGAATATGCTTTTTTGGCCCGGGCCAGACGGCAGGTTCTCCAGAACACCGGCAGTTGCCTGTCGCCGTTCAATGCCTACCTGCAAAACCTGGGGCTGGAAACTTTGGCATTGCGAATGTCGAAGCACTGTACCAACGCGGTTGGGCTGGTGGAATACTTTCAAGCCCAGCCGCAGGTAGTATCCGTGAATTATCCCGGTTTACCCGGGCATCCCGATCATGCCGTGGCTGCGGCACAATTCCACGGAGGGTACGGCGGGCTGATTACCCTTCGCTTGGGTACCCGGGAACGCTGCTTCCGGATGATCAACCGTTTAAAAATGGTAAAATGCCTCGCCAATGTGGGCGACGCCAAAACACTGATCATCCATCCGGCCTCGACCATTTATCATAATTGTTCAGCAGCGGAACAGGAAGCGGCGGGAGTTTATCCGGATTTGGTCCGGATATCGGTAGGGATCGAGAGCCTTCGTGACATCATAAACGACTTTGATCAAGCATTGGCAAAGGAGTAGCGCATGAATTTTACAGAGAGTCAAATTGAACGCTATAGCAGGCATATCATCCTGAAAGATGTCGGCGGGGTGGGCCAGGAAAAAATCTTGCGGTCAAAAGTGTTGATTATCGGGGCAGGAGGATTGGGCTCGCCGGCCGCCCTTTATCTGGCCGCGGCCGGCGTTGGCACCATCGGCTTGGTGGATGGCGATACGGTGGATCTTTCCAATTTGCAACGGCAGATCATTCATTTCAGCGCCGACTTAAACCGCCCCAAGGTGGAGTCGGCCCGGAACAAGCTCGAAGCCATCAATCCCGATGTCCGGGTTAAAACCTATCAGACCCGGGTTTTTGCGGATAACATCGGCGAAATCATCGCCGGGTACGATTTCATCATCGATGGCACCGACAATTTTCCGGCCAAATTTTTAATCAATGACGCCTGCGTGTTGTATCAGAAACCGTTTTCCCACGGCGGCATCTTGCGCTTTAACGGCCAGACCATGACCTATGTCCCGGGTCACACCTGTTATCGTTGCGTCTTCGACTCACCGCCTCCCAAGGGAGCCGTTCCCACCTGCAGCGAAGCGGGCATCCTGGGAGCGGTCGCCGGCATGCTGGGCACGATCCAGGCCGCCGAAGCCTTGCGATACATCATTGGCAAGGGAAAGCTGCTCACCGACAGGATCCTGATGTTCGATGCGCTCGATATGCAGTTTCGTACCGTGAACCTTCGCCGCAACCCCGACTGCCCCATCTGTGGCGAACATCCGACAGTTACCGGGCTGGTCGACTACGAACAGCCGGTTTGTGAATTGAGGCGCAACGCTCATGCTTAGAATCCCGGTTGCCATCAAAGAACAGCTGATCGCGCAGACGCGCCGGGAACTTCCCAATGAGGCTTGCGGCTATCTGGCGGGTCAAGATGAAACGGTGAAGGCGTTGCTCCCGATGACCAACGCCGATCATAGCCCGGAACATTTTTCATTCATTCCCGAGGAACAGTTCCGGGCGGTCAAGGCGAGCCGGGCTCAGGGATTGCGGCTGATCGCGGTATACCATAGCCATCCTTCCTCGCCGGCGCGCTTGTCGGAGGAAGATTTGCGGCTGCTGAACGATCCGGATCTGGTGTACCTGATCGTTTCCTTCATGGCCGCCGAGCCGGCGATCAAAGCCTATCGGGTCCGCTCAAGGGAAGTATCGGAGATTGTCATCGAATTCACGGAGGAGGAACCGGCATGAGTACACCGGATTTCGATCTGGCTGCCTTGAAAAAGGTCGGTATGATTCAGCAGAAACAAAAGGAATACTTCGCCATGCGCCTGCATGCGGTCGGCGGCGATTTCAGCGCCGCGCAGCTGCAAAAAGTGGCCGAGGTTGCCGCCGCCTACGGCCGGGGCCAGATCCATCTTTCGACCCGCCAGGGAATTGAGATTCATTTCGTCCACTATTCCAAGCTGGAAGCGGCCCGGCTTGAGCTCGAAAAGGCGGGGATCGCCATGGGCGCTTGCGGCCCGCGGATCCGGATCGTGGTGGCTTGCCCCGGCAGCTCCACTTGCCGCTGGGGGACGATTGACACCAAAACCGTGGCCCGTTCTTTGGACGAAAAATATTTCCGGCAGGATACACCGCATAAATTCAAGATGGCGGTCACCGGGTGCCCCCATAATTGCGCCAAAGCCACTGAGAACGATCTGGGCATCATGGGCGGCATTCTGCCGGCCTGGCAGAGCGAGCGCTGTACGGGCTGCGATCTCTGCGTCAATAGCTGCCCGGCGGGGGCCATCTATCAACAGGACGGCGAGTACCGTTTGGATGAGACAAAATGTATCTATTGCAGCATTTGTACGGCCAATTGCCCCACGGACGCCTGGTTCGCGGCCAAACAAGGATATATCGTATGGATCGGCGGCACCATGGGCAAGACTCCCCGGCTGGCTACCAAGCTGCGGACATTGATCGAGGATGAGGCGGAGCTGTACCGGCTGGTCGACAAGGTGGTCGAATACTACCGGCAACACGGCAGAAAACGGGAACGTTTCGGCCATATGATCGACCGGATCGGGCCGGATAAGGTGAAGGAGGATCTTTTAAATGAGTGAAGTGAAAAAAAGCATCGATCTCCACGGGGTAGTCTGCCCGTTGAATTTCGTCAAGACCAAATTGGCCCTGGAAGAGCTGGCGGCGGGCGAGCGCTTGGAAGTGGTCCTGGATGAGGGCGACGCCATGTTGAATGTGCCGCGCAGCCTCAAGGAGGAAGGGCACAAGATTATCAAGGTCACGCCGGAAGGCGAGGTTTATCGAATTATCGTCGAAAAAGGAGTCTGAGCCGTTGGGCGAAGAGATTTGCAATACCGGGCGAATCTCGGCTGACTCCGAAGGGAGAGGCTGAACATGCAGATGGAACTGTCCGAAATACAGTCCCGCTATGGGGATTATCCGGCGCCGGAATTGTTGCGGGAGATGACGGCCCGCTACGGTAGCCGGATTGCCTTGGCTTCCAGCCTGGGCGCGGAAGATCAAGTGTTAACCGATATGCTGCTGGCCATCGATCCGGCGGCCCGCATTTTTGTCCTGGATACCGGACGGCTGCCTCAGGAGACCTATGCGACCATTCAGGCGACCATGCGCCGTTATCATTTTCATTATGAGATCTACGCCCCGGATAGCGCGGAGTTGGAAGCGCTGGTCCGGGAACATGGGCCCGATCTGTTTTATGAAAGTATCGAACTCCGCCAGCAATGTTGTCAGGTACGAAAGCTTCAGCCGTTGCAACGGGTCTTGGGGACGCTGGATGTCTGGATCACCGGGCTGCGCCGCGAACAAGCGGTGACCCGGACCGCCACGCAAACGATCGAGTGGGATGAGGCCCACCAGTTGCTCAAGTTGAATCCTTTGGCCAACTGGACTACCGAGGAGGTCTGGCAATATCTCCGGGATCATCAGGTGCCTTACAATCCGTTGCATGACCGGAATTACCCCAGCATCGGCTGCGCGCCGTGCACCCGGGCCATCGCCGCCGGCGAAGACCTGCGGGCCGGCCGTTGGTGGTGGGAGGCTCCGGAGCATAAGGAGTGCGGCTTGCATTACCGGAACGGCAGATTGGAACGGGTGAGGGAAACATGAATCAACTCGAAAAACTGGAAAATCAGAGCGTCTACATTTTGCGGGAAGCATACCGCGAATTCAAAAGCCTGTGCATGCTGTGGTCGATCGGCAAGGACAGCACGGTGCTATTGTGGCTGGCGCGGAAAGCATTCTTCGGTCATGTGCCGTTCCCGCTGGTCCATATCGATACTTCCTTCAAGATCCCGGAGATGATCGCCTACCGTGACCGGCTGGCCGCCGAATGGGGACTGCAGATGATCGTCGGCCAGAACGAAGCGGCCATCGCCGCCCATGAGACCTATCCCGACGGGAGAACAGACCGGATCGCCTGCTGCAAGAATTTGAAGAGCGAGGCCTTAAAAAGAACTCTATCCGGCGAATGGCCGCGCCGCCGGTTCGACCATGAGAGCCGGCAGTACCGGGAGGATACGAACCATGAACCGTATACCGGAGTCATCGTGGGGGTGCGGGCCGATGAAGAGGGCAGCCGCTCCAAGGAACGCTATTTCTCGCCGCGCGACCGTCAGAACGAATGGGATGTCGGAGACCAGCCGCCGGAGCTGTGGAACCAGTTCAAAACCGATTTCGCGCCCGGTACCCATCTGCGGATCCATCCCTTATTGGACTGGACCGAGCTGAATATCTGGGAGTATATCGAGCGGGAACGGATCCCCGTCACCTCGCTTTATTTCGACCAGGGGAACGGGAAACGCTATCGTTCCCTGGGTTGCTATCCGTGCACCAAACCGGTGGATTCGGATGCCCGGAACGTGTCCGAGATCATCGCCGAACTGCGCAGCGGCAAATTTGCCAACATCGCCGAGCGTTCCGGGCGCGAGCAGGACAAGGAAGACGGCGGCAGCCTGGAGACTCTGAGACGGGATGGTTATATGTGATGGACAATCAACAAGAGCAGATGAATATCGTGATCGTCGGCCATGTCGACCACGGCAAAAGCACGGTCATCGGCCGGATGCTGGCGGATACGGGCTCGCTCCCCGAAGGCAAGCTGGAGCAGGTCCGGCTCAATTGTGAGCGGAACGCCAAACCGTTTGAGTACGCTTTCCTGCTCGATGCCCTCAAGGATGAGCAGGCCCAGGGGATTACCATCGACACCGCCCGCTGTTTCTTTAAAACCGCCAAACGGCATTATATCATCATTGACGCGCCGGGGCACATCGAGTTTTTAAAGAACATGATCAGCGGCGCCGCCCGGGCGGAGGCCGCGCTATTAGTGATCGACGCCAAGGAGGGCATCCGCGAGAATTCGCGCCGCCACGGCTTCATGCTGTCGATGCTGGGCGTCAAACAGATTGTGGTCCTGGTGAATAAGATGGATCTGGTCCATTATAGCCAGACCGTCTATGACCAAGTCGTGGCGGAGTTCGCCGCGTTCCTGGCGCAGATCGGCGTCGAGCCCCAAGCCTTTGTGCCGATCTCCGCCCGGGACGGCGACAATCTGGCCTTCCGCTCGGCTAACCTTCCTTGGTACCAGGGGCCCAGCGTTTTGGAGCTGATGGACGGCTTCCGGAAAGAGAAGGACCAAGCGGAACAGCCATTCCGTTTTCCGGTGCAGGACATCTATAAGTTCACCGCCGGCGGCGACGACCGGCGCATCTTCGCCGGAACCGTCGAGACCGGGGTGATCCGGACCGGGGATGAGGTCATCTTCATGCCGTCCGGCAAGCGTTCGACGATCCGGAGCATCGAAGGGTTCAACCAGCCGGTCCGGAACGAGGTCGGCCCCGGCCAGGCCACCGGGTTTACGCTGACCACCCAGATCTATGTCAAGCCGGGCGAGATCCTGTGCCGCGGCGGCGAATCCCTTCCGCATCAGGGCGGCACCTTCCGGGCCAACCTGTTTTGGATGGGCAAACATCCGCTGATCAAGGAGAAGAAGTACCAACTCAAACTGGCCACCAGCCGGGCGACGGTGACGCTGCAGCAGATTACCAAGGTGCTCAACTCCGCCGATCTGACCGCCGAGACCGATCGGAACCAGGTGGAACGGCACGAAGTGGCCGAGTGCATTCTGAAGACGGCCAAACCGATCGCCTTCGATAACTCGCGGGATATCGAGGCCACCGGGCGGTTTGTGATCGTCGATAACTATGAGATCGTCGGGGGCGGAATCATCACCGAGGCTTTTGCCGATGCCGGGACCCTGGCGGCGCACGAGTTATCGCGACGGGAGTTCGCCTGGGAACGGACCGCCGTATCCCAAGCGGAACGGGAAGACCGTTACAAACAGCAAGCCAAGTTTATCGTCATCGCCGGCGGCGACGGCCAATTTCAAAAGCAGGTCGCCCGGACGCTGGAGGTGGAGCTGTTCCGGGATGGCTACAGCGTCTACTACCTGGGCATGGCCAATCTCCTGAGCGGGTTGGGCGCCGATGTGAAGAGCCGGGCCGATGAGCGCGACGAACAGATCCGGCGCCTGGGAGAACTGGCTCATATCTTCACGGATGCCGGCCAGATTCTGATCACTAACATTCCCGAGCTGGATGAGTACGAGATTGATACGTTACGGACCTTGAACACCCCCAATGAGATCCTGGTCTTCGATCTGGGCGGTCAAATCTTTGCCGATAATCAGCCGGTACAGTCTTTGGGTGATTCCGTCCGGGACGTGGAGCAGGCTGTATCGCAAATGAAAGCGATCTTGCGCGATCGGGCGATCCTGATCGAATATTTCATCTGACATTTCGTTTTGACATGATGCGCGGGTGTCACAGCCTGACTTTTTTGGAAACAGGGCACTGTCACCCCGCGCACGCGAAAAAGGAGGCGGCGCTTTTCCGGTAAAGTGATTGACAGTATTGGAAAGATGGAGTATGATTGCCATATATACAAGTAAAATAGTAGGTTTATAAGGAATTTAAACCGGCGACGCGCATAGGATATACGGGTTGGAAACACGCGGTTGAAACGATCGATTGGGAAGAGGTGTTTCATGATGGCGATCGGGAGAACATTCCCGTCACTCGGCGGCAGGCGGGAGCCGGCCCAGGTGATATGGGCCGCATTGCGGGGCCTGAAGAACGGTTCGGTAACCATTGTCAAGCAAGACAACCAGATCATCCAGGTGAACATTTATGAGGTTATCCCGAGCGAAGCCCGATGTACCCCGTTCTCGATCGGCTAGGTAACCATCGAAATACGGGCGAACGAAAGTTCCCCAAAGGGGGATTCTAAGCGTGAATGAGCGAGCGAAAACCGACGGCCCGATCGCGGAAGCGGATTTACAAAAGTTGCTGTTGATGCTGGAGAAGGTCTCCTTCGGTTCGGTCACTTTAGTGATCCAAAACGGAAAAGTGGTCCAAATCGAAAGAAATGAGAAACTGCGGCTGAAATGAGCCCGAAGGGGCCCAACAAGCGAAAAACTTTTCAGCCCGGGGAAAGTAGTTTTTACAAGCACATGGAGGATGGACATGACCAAGATTGCCGAGAATTTGACTGATTTGATCGGGAACACGCCGCTGCTGCATCTGGCGAAATACGACCAAGCCCACGGTTTGGAGGCGCGGATCGTCGCCAAGCTGGAGTATTTCAACCCCGCCGGGAGCGTGAAGGACCGCATCGGCTATGCGATGATCCGGGACGCCGAAGAACGGGGGATCTTGAAGGAGGGTTCGGTCATTATCGAACCGACCAGCGGCAATACCGGGATCGGCCTGGCATTCGTGGCGGCGGCCAACGGGTATCGCCTGATCCTGACGATGCTGGAGACGATGAGCATCGAGCGGCGGAACCTGCTGAAAGCGCTGGGCGCGGAGATCGTGTTGATTCCCGGCCCCGAAGGCATGGCCGGCGCCATCCGCAAAGCGGTCGAACTGGCGGCCAGCATTCCCAATTCCTTCATTCCGCAGCAGTTTGACAACCCGGCCAATCCGGCGGCCCACCGCCGGACGACCGCGGAGGAGATCTGGCGCGACACCGACGGCGCGGTGGACATCTTTGTGGCCGGCGTCGGCACCGGCGGCACCATCACCGGGGTCGGGGAAGTATTGAAAGAACGGAAACCGGCGGTGCGGATCGTCGCGGTGGAACCCCAGGATTCACCGGTTCTCTCCGGCGGCAAACCGGGACCCAACCGCATTCAGGGGCTGGGCGCCGGATTCGTGCCGGCGGTTCTGAACCGGGCCATTCTGGATGAGATTCTGCCGGTGCGGAGCGAGGACGCCTTTGAAACCTCCCGAAAATTGGCGAAGCTGGAAGGGCTGCTGGTGGGGATCTCCTCCGGCGCGGCGGTTTTCGCAGCCACCCAGCTCGCCAAGAGGCCCGAGAACCGCGGCAAAACCGTCGTCGCCCTGCTGCCGGACACCGGAGAACGCTATCTGTCCACCACGCTGTTCCAGGCGGAATAAAATCCGGCGCGGGAAGCGCCGGATGAGCATCTTCAACCATACAAAGAACTGCTTCGGCCACCCAAGGAACATCTTCGGCGACTGGAGGTACATCTTCAGTCGCTCAGGGAACTGCTTCGGTGACCCAAGTAAGTTCTTCGGCGGCTGAAGGAACATCTTCAGTCGCTTAAGGAACTGCTTCGGTGACTCAAGTAAGTTCTTCGGCGACTGGAGGAACATCTTCAGCCGCTTAAGGAACTGTTTTGGTGACCCAAGGAACAGCTTCGGCGGTTGAAGGAAGCTTTTGTAACCCCAGGGACGTCTCTGCGATCGAAAGAGCATCTGCCGGAACTCCTCACAAGAGAGCCGTCAAATGTTTCTTTTTTATGGCCGAATCAGTTTTTAGCTCTCCCGGCCGATTGAGGCTGTTCACGATGGATGACCGAGGCCAAAATGCTGACGCCCAGGATCGCGAAGATCGTCAAGACCGAAGTTTGAATCGGCACTTCGATCTGGAAGAACAGGATGAGCATCTTGACGCCGGTTAAAACCAGGATCAATGCGACGCCGTATTGAACGTAACGGAAAGCCTGATGGAGCTTTTCCAAAATGAAGTATAGGGAACGCAGCCCCAGGATGGCGCAGATGTTGGAGGTGAAGACGATCAGCGGATCGGTGGTGATCGAAAAGATGGCCGGGATCGAATCAATGGCGAAGATGATGTCCGATGCTTCGATCACGACCAGCACCGCCAGCAAGGGAGTGGCATAGATCATATGCTTTTTGCGGATAAAGAAGCGGTCGCCGCTGAGGGTGGGGGAAACCGGAATGATCTTCCTCAGTAATTTCAGGACGAAACTGTCCTGAAAATTGGCCGCCTCGTCCTTGTGGGTGACCATTTTAATGCCGCTGACCACCAGCAGCGCGCCGAAGATGTATAATACCCAATGGAAGCGGTTGACCACCGCCGCCCCCAGCAGGATGAAGATGAGCCGCAGAATCACCGCGCCGAAGATCCCATAGTTCAATACCCGCCGTTGGTACGGGGCAGGGATCCCAAAGGTGCTGAAAATGAGCAAAAACAGGAAGAGATTGTCCACGCTCAGGCTCTGTTCGATGACATAACCGCCCAGAAATTGCAGGGCTTTCTCGGCTCCCAGCCACCAGTAGATTCCCGCATTCAATAGCAACGATAAACCAATCCAGAAAAAAGTCCATAATAGTGCGCGTTTGATCGGCATGATGCTCTCTCCTTTTATGATATCAAAGTTAAATTTGATTTTTGAAGCCGGACGTGATGGAAAAATGAAGGGATTGTTACATCCCGTATCGCTTATCATCAATCAAAAACCCTGCATCCGACGGTGGAATGCAGAGTTTTCTCAACTTGCGCTGGGAAACCTTGGCGAATGAGTTCTCCGGTGGTGCGCCGCTCGGGGGACTAAACGCAAAGATGCAATCATTACCGGAACAAGGTATTTCACGGATTATTTTACCACGATGGAATTCCCGACTCAAGGCTGGCGATGCCGTGCCCCGTTGGTACGATTGGGTTTCCCATGCCAACCGGTTCCGCGGTTTCACGGACTTTCTTTGGAGACCGGGAGTTTCTCCCGGCAGAATAGCGAAGCCAGGATGCTGACGGCCAAAATGGCGAAGATCACCGTCACGGAAAGGACGATCGGCACCTCGATGTGAAACATCAGGATCAAGAGCTTCACTCCGGTCAGGGTCAGGATCAAGGCGACGCCGTATTGGACGAAACGGAAAAGCTGATGGAGTTTTTCCAGTACGAAATACATTGACCGCAACCCCAGAATGGCCAGGACGTTCGAGGTAAACACGATAAAGGTGTCGGTAGTGATGGAAAAGATGGCCGGGATGGAATCAATGGCAAAAACGATGTCCGAGGCTTCGACCACCGCCAGCACCGCCAAAAGCGGTGTCGCGTATAATACCCGGTCTTTCCGGACGAAAAAGCGGTCGCCTTCCAAAGCCGGGGAGACCGGAATAATTCTCGCCAGAGCCCGTAACGCGAAACTATCCCCGTAATCATTCTTTTCTTCTTTACGGGAGAACATTTTGATGCCGCTGACTACCAGCAAGACTCCGAAAACATACAGGACCCAGTGAAAGCGGTTCACCACCGCCGCTCCCAGTAGGATAAAGAGCAGCCGCAAGATAATCGCGCCGATGATGCCATAGTTCAGAACGCGCCGCTGATAATGGACTGGGATTCCAAAACTGCTGAAAATCATCAGGAACAAAAAGAGATTGTCAATGCTCAGACTCTTTTCGATAATATATCCGCCCAGAAACTGGAGGGCTTTTTCGCTGCCCATAAACCAGTAAACTCCCGCATTGAACAGCAGTGCAATCCCGATCCAAAATAAAGTCCACAAAAGAGCCCGTTTGATCGTCATCTGTTTCTCCCCCGTTGCCCCAATAGTATTCCCGATTAAATCTTTGTTTGATTGCGTCTTTCCTTGGCTGGCGTAATCGATCCGGTTGCAAGGAACAAAAAAACTCCGCATCCGCCGCTGGAATGCAGAGTCTCACAGAACTTACGCCAACAAAGCCGGGTTATGAAACCGTATTGACGACTTTGTTTCCCGCTTACAAACCGGCGGGCCCGTTACTCCCTCTGGAAAAGAAACGCTAGCAAGGAGGACAATCTCCTTACCAAGCTATTCTATCATAACTATCCTGCCAACTCAAGTTGAATTCGGAATGTACCTGGTGAATCACAATGCGTTCCGGGAGAATCCGCGGAAAGCGCGAATGTTCACGTCAAGATCGCAAGAAATTTGCTTTGCATCCGCTGAGCGACATGTTAAAATCGAGGAAACGGGGGAAACGGAGGGCTGCGATGGAACGGGTCTCTTTATTGCAATGCGAATCGTATGGCACAGGGCTCAAGAGTCAACTGGAAAAGTTGTTAGCGCCTTTGGGCGGGCTGGGTTCGTTTTTCCGGCCCGGGGATCGGGTGTTATTAAAACCCAACCTGATCGGTCCCCGTTCGGTGGAGAGCGCGGCGACCACGCATCCGGCGCTGATTCTGGCAATGGCGGAACTGGTCAAGGATTGCGGCGGCCGGGTCGGGGTGGGCGACAGTCCGGGAATCGGCAGCGCCGAGAGTGTCATCAAGCGGCTGGGAATGGAAGCGGCGCTGAAACGCCTGGGCGCCGCGATCGTCGAATTCAACACGCCGGTGGCCTTGGCCGGTTTCGGCCGGGAACTCCCCTTTGAGCGCCGTTACAAGAATTTGTTCATGGCCCGGGAACTGGATGATTTTGATCAGCTGATCAATCTGGCCAAGTTGAAATCGCACGGCCAGATGGGGGTGACGCTGGCGACCAAGAACCTCTTCGGCTGCGTGGTCGGGACCAACAAGGGACGGTGGCATTTCAACGCCGGCAAGGACCTGGACGGTTTCGCCCGCTTGCTGCTGGAGATCGCCCTGACCGCCCGGCCGGGTTTGCATATCGTCGACGGGATCATCGGCATGGATGGCAACGGGCCGTCCAACGGCCGGCCGCGCCAGCTGAACATCCTGGCCGCCGGCGGCAATCCGCTGGCCCTCGATCGCGTGATTGTCGAATTGCTCCAGAAACGGCCGGAGCAATTCCCGCTCTTTGCGGCGGCCCGCGCCCTGGGCCTGCCCGGACTGGAGCTGGCTGAGATCGCGATCGCCGGGGCTGGGCCGGAAACGTTACGGGTGGAAGATTTTCAGATCCCCGCCTTTCACCGGACCCATATCTTCGTGAATGAAACCTTCAGCAGGATCGCTTCCGGTCTGCTCAAGCAGCGGATGCTGCTGGATGAGAAGGCCTGCGTCAACTGCCGCAAGTGCGAGGAGCTCTGTCCGGCGCGGGCCATTTCCTACGCGGGCCGGATCCGGATCGACGACAGCCAATGCATCCAGTGCTGTTGTTGCCAGGAGATGTGTCCGGTGGGCGCGTTGCGGGTCAGCGAACCGTTCACTGTCAAATTGTTGCGCAAGTTGAAAATCATGTGATTTGGGGGATACGTATGGTACAGGCACGAACGGAGAAAGAATTTGCGGTTTTGGGTCTCGGCGAGGTATTGCTGCGGCTTTCGCCGCCCAACAAGGAGCGCATTCTGGCCGGCGAGGTCTTTGAGAAACGGGCCGGGGGCTCGGAGTTGAATGTGGTCTCCGGGATCTCGCTCCTGGGGTTGCGGACCGGCATCGTCACTAAACTGCCGGACAACGAGATCGGCAAATACATCAAAAACCGGATCCGTTTCAGCGGCGTCAGCGATGACTACATCATCTACGATTCCGGCAAAAACGCCCGGCTGGGGATCTATTATTACGAGAGCGGCGCCGCGCCCCGCAAACCGACCGTGGTGTACGACCGCGCCAATTCATCCTTTACGTCTTTGGCCCTGGCGGAGATTCCGGCCGATGTCTATTCCAAAACCGCGGTCTTCCATTTCAGCGGGATCACGATGGCTCTCGGCGCCAACATCCGGGAAGCGTTGCGGGAGATGATCGCCAATTTCAAGGCCAACGGGACGCTGATCTCTTTCGACGTCAACTTCCGGGCCACCCTGTGGAGCGAGGCGGAGGCGCGGGCCGAGATCCTGAAGATCCTGCCTCAGGTGGATATCCTCTTCGTGTCCGAGGAGACGCTGCGCAAGATGTTCGGCCGGACCGGCACGGTGGACGCGATGATGAAGGAGTTCGCCGCCGAGTTCGGCTGCAAGCTGATCGCCACCACCCAGCGGCAGGTGCTCAGCCCCACCCGGCATACCTGGAACTCCCTGATCTATTCCCGGGAGGAGGATCGCTATTACCAGGAGGAGCCGTATCCCGAGATCGAGGTGGTGGACCGGATCGGCAGCGGCGACGCTTACCTGGCCGGCGTGTTGTTCGGCCTCTTGAAATTCGGCGCGATCCAGCCGGCCCTGGAGTTTGGCAACGCCATGGCCGCCATCAAAAACACCATCCCCGGGGACATGCCGGTCAGCGACTTCCATGAGATTCGCAAGGTCATCACCGATCACCAGAGCCATAACAGCAGCGAATTGAACCGCTGATTCCGGGGAAGGCGCGAATTACTCCTCGATGCGGCGGATGAAGCCCGCCAGCAACTCCCGCAGGTTTTTGCCGGTCGCCGTCCCCTGCTCCGTCTCGGGAAGCAGCAGGGTGGCGGTCCGGTACTTCCGGGTTTTCAGCGGCAGGGCCCGGCTGAATTCGCCGGAGTTCTTCTGAAGCAGGGTGATGCCTTTTTGGGCCGCCACTTCCTCGAAAGTCTCTTTCACGAACGGATCGGCGGGCAGCCGCAGCCAGCCTTCGCTCAGCAGCAACTGCAAGTCCTGGCCCGCGGCGCTTCCCAGCGTGATGACGTAGGTCAACTCCGGCCCTCCCTTGAGCGAACGGACCAGTTCCAGCAGTCCCGAGTTTAACGAGGCGGAGCCGGAGAAGAGCAGGGAAACCGTAGTCGTGGCCGGCCGCGCTTTGAAGAGCATCGCCACCAGCTCGGTCAGGGCGGCGCTGTTGATCGGGGAATGCTTCCGCTCCCTGGTCTCGGGCAGCAGCGCCAGCAGCAGCAGCCCGGCCATGGGGATAAACGCCAGGGGCAGCAGGGCCACGGCGCCCCGCAGGTTCAGCCAGTGGGCCAGGAGCACCGCTAGCCCCAACCCCAGGGTCACCAGATAATAAACATGCTCCGACAGGCCGGTGGCCGGGAGGACCCCCTGGCCGCCGCTGGGAACGACGATCACTACTTTTTGAAATTCCTTGCTCCGGGCGGGGATGGTGACCGAGAGGTTTTGGGAGGAACCGGTTTTGACCCGGGCCAGGACGGGCCGGACCAGTTCCGCGGCCAAAAGCAGCCAGGCGATGCCGGTCAGCGCCAGGCCGCCGAACGGCTGGGCATAGCCGGCCAGGACGCCGAGAACGGCAACGGCCGTAAAGACCAGGATGCTGATTCTGTAACTGTACACCGGTATCCGGTGGGTTTCCGGGTTTAATCCCAAGGCGGTTAAGCTTTCTTGAATCGCGCCGAGATGGGTCTGGGGACTGCCGGTCGATGTCGTGGGCATGGTATCGACTCCTTCGTCAAGATTGATAGCCTTATCGGAACGCCATCCGTGCGACGGCGTTTGCTTCTTCCTTCGGATTATTCGACTTCCATCGCATAAATCCTACTGCGGATGATCGGGAATGGCACAATTCTTCGCGGGATCAAGCGGATTTGAGGAACGATTTTCCTGGGCGAGCAGGATTTGCGGCAGTTGAAGCGAATTGGAGGGAGGTGGAGGAGATCACGGATTATGATCATTTTGGGAATCGATCCCGGGACGGCGATTACCGGTTTTGGTGTCATCGCCCACGAGGGAAATCATTTGCGGCGGATCACCTACGGGGTGGTCCGGACCGAGGCCGGCCTGGCGCTGGCTTCCCGGTTGAGCCGGATCTACCGGCAGATTCAGACGATTATTCAGGAGTACCGGCCGGAAGTGGTGGCCGTCGAGGAACTCTTTTTCAATAAGAATGTCCGGACCGCCCTGGCGGTGGGCCAGGCCCGCGGCGTGATTCTATTGGCGGCGGAGACCGCGGGACTGGAGACGGTGGAGTATACGCCGCTCCAAGTGAAACAGGCGGTGGTGGGATACGGCCGCGCCGAGAAGCAACAGGTCCAGGAGATGGTCCGCATGCTGCTCTGCCTTCCGGAGATCCCCAAGCCCGACGATGCCGCCGATGCCTTGGCCATCGCCATCTGCCACGCCCATTCGCGGAAACTGTCCAAGGTGTGTTATTAAAAAGAGGAGACAGCATTGGCGGCTGGGGAAGCTGGGGACGAAAGCCGGGAAAGGGTTCCGCAGGGTTCGGAGGAGCCGCCGGAACTTCCGGCGAACCTTCCGGTGGCTTCGGACGATTGACCGAAGCCTTTGGCAGGCTTTTCGAAGAATTCGGAAGACCGCCCCAAGGCTTTGGAATGCCGTTCGGCGGCTCCGGCGGACCGTCCGCAGCGTCCGGCAAGCCTGCCACGGCCTTGGGAAGAGCTTGCGGAGCATTCGGAGCCTCTCCGGCAGAATATCGGAGCACCCAGCAATATTGGAAATTTTAGATGAGCCATCAAATTTGGAGGGGATTCGATGATCGCCACGCTTACCGGAAAAGTGCAGAGCGTCAGCGGCGAAAGTTGTGTGATTGATGTGAACGGCGTCGGGTATCAGGTTTTTATGCCGCTCCCGGCCCTGGAGACGATCAGCCGGACCGGGGAACCGGTGCGGGTTTTCACCCATTTTCACCTGCGCGAGGATGGCGCGGCGCTGTTCGGGTTCTTGACGCCCGAGGACAAGGCGGTTTTTGAGAAGATCATCGGCGTGTCGGGGATTGGTCCCAAGACCGCCCTGGCGGTGCTGGGGACGCTCTCCGGCGGCCGGTTCGCCGAGGCCGTTCATAACGAGGACCACCGGGTGCTGACCAGCGTCTCCGGGATCGGCCTCAAGACGGCCCAGCGGCTGATCCTGGAGCTCAAAGGCAAGCTGGTGCGCGTCAGCGGCGCCAATGAGGCCGGCCAGAAAGCCGGGGCCGGCTTTGACAGTTCCTTCGGCGACGCGGTGGACGCCCTGGTCTCACTGGGGTATCCTCAGAAAGAGGCGGTGACGGCCATCGAAACCCTGACCGCCGCCGAGCCCGGCCTGACCACCCCGGAATTGGTGCGCCGCGCCTTAAAAAATCTAGGCAGAAAGTGAATGGAATAATCCATGGAAATGGAAGAAGAGCGGATTGTCAGCGCTTTAAAACAGATCAACGACGACAGCGAGTTCAGCCTGAGACCCCGCAACTTTGCGGAGTATATCGGCCAGCCGCGCGTTAAGGAGAATATGCAGGTCTTCATCCAGGCCGCCAAGGCGCGGCGCGAGTCCCTGGATCATGTGTTGCTCTACGGCCCGCCCGGCCTCGGCAAAACGTCGCTGGCCCACATTATCGCCAATGAGCTGCAGGTGCACATCCGGATCACCTCGGGCCCGGCCATCGAACGCCCGGCCGATCTGGCGGCGATCCTGACCAACCTGGAGCCCAGCGACGTGCTGTTCATCGACGAGGTGCACCGGCTGAACCGCGCGGTGGAGGAGGTGCTCTACCCGGCGATGGAGGATTTCGCCCTGGACATCATCATCGGCAAGGGACCCAGCGCCCGGTCGGTCCGGATCGACCTGCCCCGTTTCACGCTGGTGGGAGCGACCACCCGGGCCGGATCGCTGTCGGCCCCGTTGCGCGACCGCTTCGGGATCATCAACCGGCTGGAGTTTTATGCTCCCGAGGATCTGCAAAAGATCATCGAACGTTCGGCGGAGATCCTGAAGATCGAGATCGAAAAGTCAGGCGCCCTGGAGATCGCCCGCCGTTCGCGGGGCACGCCCCGGATCGCCAACCGGCTCCTGAAACGGGTCCGCGACTATGCCCAGGTCAAGACGGGCGGGGCGGTCACCGCCAACACCGCCGATCAGGCGTTGCGGATGCTGGAAGTCGACGCCCTGGGGCTGGACCGGATCGACCGCACGGTGCTGCTGACGATCATCGATAAATTCGACGGCGGCCCGGTCGGCCTGGATACCATCGCCGCCTCCATCGGCGAGGAGTCGGAGACCATCGAGGATGTTTATGAACCGTACCTGTTGCAGATCGGTTTCATAAACCGGACGCCGCGGGGGAGAATAGCTACCAGGCTGGCCTATGATCATCTGCACCGTTACTACAAGCCCTGCCCCGCCCCGGCCCGGCAGGACGGGTTGTTTGAGGAATCGCAATGAAAGCGTTGAAAGGAGTGACGGGAGATGAAACTCTTGCTCCATGCCTGTTGCGGGCCTTGTTCCTGTTATACCACGCAGCAGTTGACCGAAGAGGGCTTCGAGCCGACGCTCTTCTTTTTTAATCCCAATATCCATCCCTACCAGGAGCAGTTGCGCCGCCGCGACGGGCTGCGGCAGCTGGCCGAGGTGCGCGGATTGCCGCTGGTCGAGGAGCCCGGCTACGAATTGGAGGAGTTTTTGGCCCAGGTCGCGGCGGAGCCCGCGCAACGCTGCGCCAAATGCTACCGGATCCGCCTGGCCCGCACCGCGGCCAAGGCCAAGGAGCTGGGGTTCGAGCGTTTCGGGACCACCCTTTTGATCAGCCCTTACCAGAATCGGGAACTGCTGATCGCGACCGGCCGGGAGTTGGCTCAAGGATTTGGCTTGCAATTTCACGACGCGGATTTCCGGCCGGGTTTCCGGCAGAGCCAGGCGATGGCCAAAGAGCTGGGTCTCTACCGGCAAGGCTATTGCGGCTGCGTTTACAGCGAGAAAGACCGTTACTACAAAGGGTGAGCGGGTATGAATGAGCTGTCCGGATTGGGCAAGATCCTGGTGGCGCTGGGCCTGGTCATCGCCGGCCTCGGGGTATGGTTGTGGCTCGGCGGCAAGATCCCGGGGTTTGGGCGTCTCCCCGGCGACATTCTGATCAAGCGGGGCAATTTTACCTTCTACTTCCCGCTGGCCACCTGCATTCTGGTGAGCATCGTGGTGACCCTTATTCTGGCGTTATTCCGGAGACATTAGATGAGTTTATATCGGACCAAAGCCCTCGTCTTAAAATGCCGCAACTTCGGCGAGGCCGACCGGGTGCTGGTGCTCCTCAGCGAGGACCACGGCAAGCTGGAGGCCGTGGTGAAAGGCGCGCGCCGGCCCCGCAGCCGGTTCGTGGGGAACACTCTGCCTTTCAATCTCCTGCAGACGCTGTTGTTGACCGGGAAGAGCCTGGAGACCTTGAGCCAGGCCGAGCTGCTTCATTCCTTTTCCAGCCTGCGCGAAGACTTGATCCGGATGGCCTATGCCAGTTTCTGGGCGGAGCTGGTGGACCGTTTTGTGCCGGAGCGGGAGGAGGCGCGGGAGATCTTCCGTTTTCTGCTGGCGGCTTTCGTCACGCTGGAAGGGGATCATGATCCGGGCTTGCTGAATCTGGCCTTTCAAGCCCGGCTGTTGAATTACCTCGGATACCAACCGGAGCTTGATGGTTGCGTGGGATGCGGCACGGCGGAGGCGGACTTTCGTTTCTCCGCGCAGGCGGGCGGGTTGGTCTGCCCGGAGTGCCGGGAGCAGTACCGGGATCTGATACCGGTCGACCGGGTGCTGATCGACGGGTTGCAGCGGATCGCCGTCACCGACCTCCGCCAATTGGCTCAATTGGACCTGACCAGCGGCCAGCGCCAATCCTTGTTGCGACTCTTGCGCTCCTTCATCGAAGCCCGGATGGATCAGCCTCTCAAATCCCAACTATTCCTCGATCACTTGCTTTCCTCCACCTCTCCTTGAGTTGATTTTCCGCCCGGAACGATGCCGTTGAATGGCTTGGCCTCCTATTGTAGTGAGAATAGCCGGGTCCGGCATCGGGTAATCTATAGGTATGGGATAATAGGATTCCAAGGTGAAAGTAAATTCCGCTATTGTCTTCTCCCAGCCATGATGGGCAAGGATGGGAAAGCATAACCAGACTGTTCGGTGCATGATTATTGGGATAGGGAGGTGAATGGTATGGATAATTTAGAAAAGGTCGACCTGGTCCGGGAACGGATGGATGTCAGCTACGAAGAGGCAAAACGGGCTCTGGAAGCCACCAATTGGGATGTGGTGGAGGCGATTATCAAGATCGAACAGGATTCGCGCAGCGCGAAGGAGGAGATCTTCGTGCGCGGCAGTGAGTTGGTGGATAAAGTCAAGGAACTGATCCGCAAAGGCAACGTCTCGAAGATCCGCGTCAAACAGGAGGATAAGGTGCTGGTGGAAGTGCCGGTCACCGCCGGGGTGGTCGGGGCGCTGCTTGCGCCGCAACTGGCGATCATCGGAGCAGTGGCCGCCCTGGTCAGCCGGTGCACGGTGGAAATTGAACGGATCGACTCCGATGTCTACCATTGACAGATGAGGGATCAATTTGATATATTGTCGAGTAGGCGATTCGTTGCCGCCAACATTTCCATATGGGCGATGAAGAAGAGAATTACCAAACTGTAAAGGGTTCAGAGAGCCGGGGGATGGTGCGACCCGGACCACTGCGTTTGGGAAAGGCGCTTTGAGCTATTGAAAGAAGTGGGCTCTCCGAGCCAAGCAGGGTGGAACCGCGGGAAACCTCTCGTCCCTGAAAAGGGATCAGGTTTCTTTTTTTATTCTCAAAAACCGCGATGGTATTGAAATTTTCCGGTCGCCATAATAATGATCCAGGGCGATTAAAAAGTCGGATTCGCCCGGCCGGTGGACGGAAAATCGGCAAAACGTAAGGGGGATATGATGACGGAGTTTGGAACGAAGCTCAGACAGTTATTGAAAAGAGATCGACGGTTGTTTCTGATCCTGGGGTTATTATTGGTGGGAGGAGCCTGGCTGGGAGAGCTGCTGCCCCGCCTGAATCCGGAGGCCGCCCGCGACATCGAACGGATGGCGCTGGAACATTTCGGAGAGATTGCCCGCAGGATGAAAGGAGCTTCGTTATTCGTTCAGATACTGGTGATCTGGGTGAACAATATCTCAGCCTCGATCCTGGCGTTTTGCGCGGGGCTGATCTTTCCGCCCGTTCCCATCCTGATGTTGGCCGGCAACGGCTTGTTGATCGGCGTGTTTCAAAATTACACGGAGGCCCACGCCGGTTTAAGCGTGGCCCAATATTACCTGGGGTTGTTGCCGCACGGCATCTTTGAACTGCCGGCCTATATCATCGCCATTGGCCTCGGGTTCCGGTTCGGCATGATTCCTTACCGGTTAATCCGGCATTATCTTACGACCAAAGAACATCTGCCGCTTTTCCGGGAATTCCTCGGCGAATTACGATATTACGCTATCTTCCTTTTTATTCTTTTCACTGTCGCCGCCGCGGTGGAGGTGGCCGTTACCCCTTATGTAATGCAGCTTTTTTTAAAATATCCCATATCAATTTGATCAGGAGGGTTTACGATGTCGGAAATTCAAGCAACCACCACGATGGACAAGATTGTCTCATTGTCTAAACGGCGTGGCTTCATCTTTCAATCCAGTGAGATCTACGGTGGATTGAACAGTTGCTGGGACTACGGCCCACTCGGCGTCGAGCTGAAGAACAATGTCAAACAGGCCTGGCGGCGCAAGGTCATTCAGGAACGCGACGACATGGTCGGATTGGACGCCAGCATTCTGATGCATCCCCGGGTCTGGGAGGCCAGCGGCCATGTCGCCGGCTTTACCGATCCTTTGGTGGACTGCAAAGTCTGTAAGCAGCGGTTCCGCGCCGATCATCTGGAGGGCGACAAGTGTCCGGCCTGTGGCGGCGAACTCACCGAAGCGCGCCAATTCAACCTGATGTTCAAGACCTTCATGGGTCCGGTCGAGGACAATGCGGCAGTGGTTTACCTGCGACCGGAGACCGCGCAAGGGATCTTCGTGAACTTCAACAATGTCCAAACCACTACCCGGATGAAACTGCCTTTCGGCATCGCCCAGGTTGGCAAGTCCTTCCGGAATGAGATCACCCCGGGCAACTTTACCTTCCGGACGCGCGAGTTCGAGCAGATGGAGATCGAATATTTCGTCAAACCCGGCACGGATGAACAGTATCACAAGGAGTGGATCGATCGCCGGTTCCAATGGTACCTCGACCTCGGCATCACCAAGGAACGGCTTCGCCTGCGCGAGCATGCCGCCGACGAATTGGCCCATTATGCCAAAGGCTGCTTTGACATCGAATATTATTTCCCGATGGGCTGGTCGGAGCTGGAGGGCATCGCCAACCGCACCGATTTCGATCTGAAACGCCATGCCGAATACAGCGGACAACGGATCGATTATTTCGATCAGGAAGCTAATGAGCATTACGTACCTTATGTGATCGAGCCGTCGGCCGGAGCCGACCGGGGCACGCTCGCGTTCCTATTGGATGCTTACCATGAGGAGCCGGACAAGGATGAAGTACGGGTGGTTTTGAAACTCCACCGGGCCTTGGCCCCGTATAAGGTGGCGATTCTACCGCTCTCCAAGAAAGAGCCCCTGGTGGCCGTGGCCAAGGAGATCGAACAGGAGCTGCGGAAGTACTGGATGGTGGATTATGATGATTCCAAGGCGATTGGCCGGCGCTATCGTCGCCAGGACGAGATCGGGACCCCCTATTGCGTGACGATTGACTTCCAAAGCTTGGAGGATAAAGCAGTCACGGTGCGGGATCGGGACACCATGGAGCAGGAACGGATCCCCATGGCAGAACTTTCGAAATATCTGTGGGAGAAGCTCGCCTGGTAGTCGGGGAACGCCCGCAAGAACGGTCAGTCCGGGTTCTTTCAAATGAACCTCTTGACAGGACTGACGGGATCGGATAATATTTTCTTGTTAAGAGGGAGTAGTTATGATTACAAAGTCAACAGCATGGTAAAGACGTTCGGGTCTTGCCTGGCTTTGTAACCTAAGTTT
The DNA here is from genome assembly GCF_004340685.1 of Hydrogenispora ethanolica. Classification (NCBI taxonomy): domain Bacteria; kingdom Bacillati; phylum Bacillota; genus Hydrogenispora; species Hydrogenispora ethanolica. Next base: position 37,742 of record NZ_SLUN01000027.1, read on the forward strand.
CTTAGGAAACGAGACTTTTAACGTAATCTTCGGATTATGTTAAAGGTCTTTTTTTATATTATGATTTAGGAAATTTTGGGAATGGGCGATCGCTGAGTTGCCGTAAGGCGTACCGGAAGAGCCTGGCATTTTGAAGAAGGAAAGGAGTGCAATCATTGGATTTTCTGGAAGATCTTTTTGAAGGGCTCGAAAGAAAGAAACATAAGCAGCGGGGGGATGATTACAAACGGCACGGCATGCCAGCGGAGCCCGTGGGGCATGATAATTTGAGTGTCGAAGCCGGCGGAACCTGTCACCAGTGTTCGAATCGCCTGCAACCTTCCTTTAAATTCTGTCCTGAATGCGGTGCTAAGGTTCCACAACCGAGATTCTGCACCCATTGCGGGACAAAGCTCGCCGAAACCGGAGCGTTCTGTCCGGGCTGTGGCGAAAAGGTCTGAAAATAAAATTCAGTTCGTATCGATGGCTTAGAAACCAAGTCCGATTTCTAGCCGGACTTATCTTTGGGGAAAGGGAAATGAATTCAATCATCTGGCGGGAGGAAACGATGGAAAATCTGAAAAATCCACCTCTATACCATACGATGGAGCCGAGTGAGGTTTTGAAGGCTTTAGAAACGAAGTCCAGCGGATTATCGGAAAATGAAGTATTACGACGACGGGCTGTTTATGGACAGAACGAGTTAGATGAGGGCAAGCGCAAAACAGTTTGGTCCATGTTCCTGGAGCAGTTTAAAGACTTAATGGTGATCATTCTGCTGGTCGCCGCAGCGATCTCCGGCTTCATGAAGGAATTGACGGATACGTTCATTATCTTGATCGTCGTACTCATCAATGCCATCCTGGGAGTAGTGCAAGAGAGCAAAGCTGAAAAAGCGTTGGCGGCATTGAAAAAGATGTCTTCGCCCTATGTGAAAGTAAAACGGAATGACGAGACCTATCAGATCCGGACCGAAGAGTTGGTTCCCGGCGATGTGGTGTTGCTGGAGGCCGGTGATTTCGTACCGGCGGATCTGCGCCTGTTGGAGAGCGTGAGCCTGAAGATTGAGGAAGCCGCCCTGACCGGCGAATCAGTGGCGGTGGAGAAGATGACTGCCGCCATCCCGGAGGCCGATATGGTAATCGGCGACCGCAAAAATATGGCTTTCTCGGGAAGCAGTGTGACTTATGGGCGTGGAACGGGTGTCATCACCGCGACCGGGATGAAGACGGAAGTTGGCAAGATCGCCGCGCATATTGCCAGTCATGAGACTCAGGAAACACCGCTTCAGAAAAAACTGGCGGAGATGAGCAAATACCTGACAGTGGGGATCATCATCGTCTCCGTAATCATTTTCATCGCCGGCGTGGTTCAAGGCAGAAACGGCCTGGAGATGTTCTTGATCGCAGTCAGTCTGGCGGTGGCGGCTATCCCGGAGGGATTGCCGGCGGTAATCACCATCGTGTTGGCCCTGGGTGTGCAAAAGATGGCCAAACGGAACGCCATCGTCCGAAAGTTGGATGCCGTGGAGACGCTGGGAAGTACCGAGATTATCTGCTCCGATAAGACCGGCACACTAACGCAGAATAAAATGACCGTTCAGGAAATTTACGTCAACGGAATGAATCTCGCGGCCGCAGATCGAGCGGCGGACCATTCTGACGAGGCTTTCTTTCAGATATTAGCGCTGTGCAATGATTGCCGGATCAAACGGACTGGCGACGGACAGGTTGAAGTGCAAGGCGATCCGACCGAAGTTGCGCTCGTTCAATATGCGGCAGATGCGGAGTATCCCAAGGATCAATTGGACAATTCGTACCGGCGGCGTTCGGAATTGCCGTTTGACTCGGAACGGAAACTGATGTCCACTGTGAACCAGCTGGGTGATGGACTGCGGGTCATGACCAAGGGCGCCCCGGATTTACTGCTCGAACGTTGCAATCGAATGCTGTTGCCGGAAGGAATCGTGCCGCTCACCGATGAAAAGCGGCAAGCGATTCGGGACGCTAACCGGATAATGGCCGGCAAGGCGTTGCGGGTGTTAGGAACCGCTTGGAAAGATATTGCGCAGCTTCCGGAACGGCCGAGTACTGATAATTTGGAGCAGGAGCTGATCTTTGCCGGATTGGTCGGAATGATCGACCCGCCCCGGCCAGAGGCCCGCGCCGCGGTAGCGGTTTGCCGCAAAGCGGGGATCCGGCCGATCATGATTACAGGCGACCATCGGGATACCGCCGCCGCCATTGCCAAGGATTTGGGCATCTTAACGGAGGAGAGCGGGATTATCACCGGCAGTGAATTGAACCTGATCCCCGACGACCAATTCAACGAGCAGATCTCGCGGTACTCGGTATACGCCAGAGTGTCGCCGGAGCATAAGGTGCGGATTGTGAAAGCCTGGCAGAACAAAGGGAAGATCGTGGCCATGACCGGAGACGGGGTCAATGACGCGCCGGCTCTGAAAACTTCGGATATCGGAGTGGGAATGGGAATCACCGGAACCGACGTGGCCAAAGGCGTCTCCAACATGGTGCTGGCGGACGATAATTTCGCCACGATCATCATTGCGGTGGAAGAAGGCAGAAAGATCTACAGCAACATCCGGAAAAGCATTCAATTTTTGCTCTCGTCCAACTTGGGCGAGGTCGTCACCCTGTTCCTCGGAACGATGCTCAACTGGACAGTGCTGTTACCGATCCACATCTTATGGGTCAATTTGGTGACGGATACCTTCCCTGCTTTAGCCCTGGGCGTGGAGAAAGCTGAACAAGACGTGATGACGCAGCCGCCGCGCAAGGCCGGCGCCAGCTTTTTTGCGGACAGGGTGGGAGTCAACATCATTTATCAGGGAATCCTAAAAGGGCTGATTACGCTAGGGGCCTACTTTATCGGGATCACCTATTATTCGCACGAAATTGCCACTACCATGACCTTTGCGACCCTGGGCCTGATCCAATTGACGCACTCCTTCAATGTCCGCTCCAATACAAAGTCATTGTTTCAACTGGGGATCGGGACCAACGGCTATTTGATCGTAGCCAATCTGGTTTCGGCATTGCTCCAGGTATCGGTGATCCTGATCCCGTTTTTGAATGATCTTTTTAAGGTGGAACAGTTAAATCTGACGCAATGGCTGATCGTAATCTTGGCCTCGTTCTCGATCATTCCCATCGTGGAGGCGGTCAAATGGTTCGAGCGTAGGTTGGATGAGGGAAAACAAATTGTGGAATCATAAAATCTCAACATTCGCAGATTAAATATACCAGTAAACCCTCGCAGTCATAGGTATAGCATCATGACAAGAAATTATCTTGACATATATAAAAATAAGTGATTGGGCTTCTATGTAAAAAAATAAACAAATGAATGGATGCGATTGAGGTCGATGGGGACTATTCCTGCCCCCACACCATCGGCTTTTATCGCCTTCCTGGCAAAGCCGATTTTTTGGACTTCCATGTCCTGACCCCAGGACCAAAGGGTGTAGTGGGACACCCTTTGGAATCCGCCCACTTGGAACCGAGGTTCCAAGACCTCCTCATTCATCCGGGGTTTTAGCATGTCGCCGCCATCCCTGGCATTTCGACTGGCAACCAAGTGTAGGCTTCCGCTGACGACCGCAGGTTTTTCATCCACGAAAATATGCGTCGTCCGCCTTCTTCCCTGAAGGCGGTTACTGTTTCGTAAGCTAAGGGCTTCTAACGACTTTTGAGTTTGATTAAAAACCAGAAAAGACAAAATAGCACCCGTCTCCATGGAGGGAGTCGGCGCCGCTTCTTTTCCAATGCAACGACATTATTCCTCGAGTATAGATGATTTGCGAAAATAACGAACGCTTTACCGTTTTTTTGCAAATCATGTGATTTACGATAATGTCGTTGCATAGGAGGATGAAAAACAGCGGTCGGGAACGGAAGCCATGACCTGGTTGCCAGACAGATGGCCAGGGATGGCGAAGACGTTCTAGAACCGGGATGAATGAGGGAGGTTTGGAATCCGTAGGTTCCAACGGTTTTTTGGTTACTTTTTTACCGCTAAAAAAGTAACCCGCCGCCGGAACCGTGGGCCAAAGGAACAAGCATCCATAAGTTTTTCCCCCACAACATTCAATATCAGTTCTGCTTTTAGGCCGTTTGTCAAGCTAACTTTCTATTTTTGCTTTTATGCTTATGTATCTATGGCTTTGTTTGCTTTTTTCTCTGCGAAAGTTGAGTAAAATGATTTTAAGTTTTCCGAAAAGAAAGGCTGCCTCGCGTGGAGGCGGCCTTTTCTTCTCGGAAAACTGAGTATCAACTTAGCTCCCGCTCACTCTTTGACTTAACCAGTTTTAGCTGCGCTTCCCAGACTTATCCACAGTCAAGACCATTAACTAGGTTAAACGGTTCCGTTTATCCACAAAACCAGCTTGCTCATCCACAAAAAGAGCTTGCTGAACGACAGAGCAAGCTTGCTCATCCACAAAACCAGCTCGCTCATCCACAAAAAGAGCTTGTTGAACGACTGAGCAAGCTCGCTTATCCACAAAACCAGCTCACTCATCCACAAAAAGAGCTTGCTGAACGACTGAGTAAGCTTGCTCATCCACAAAACCAGCTCACTCATCCACAAAAAGAGCTTGCTGAACGACTGAGTAAGCTTGCTCATCCACAAAACCAGCTCGCTCATCCACAAAAAGAGCTTGCTGAGCGATTGAATGAGCTCTTTCCGTCATCCAAAGCGATCCGTGATTTCCAAAACGTTTCGAAATGCCCGGTATAAAAGGAAGGCACTGCGATCCCTTATCCGATTCGGACGGTTTTAAGCCGGAGCGTTCCTGCAGCCGAGGTTGGGAACGCTCCCCTGTGACGTTGGCTAGAGCCGGATATCCTCGGGATGCTCGATCAGGTGTCCCACGGCGGCTTCTTTCCGACCTATCGGGTCATGCTGGCGCAATGTATTGAAGTCCAGGCCCGTCAGTCCTTCAATGACGGCGACCGGAACTTGATACGTCTTATACTGGCCGTAAGCGAATTCCAGGTCATCAAGGAGATTTTTCTGCGTCTGCAGGTAGGCGGTAGCCGATAGGTTGCCATCTTCCTTCACGATCACCGCGACCTTCCAAAACTCGGCCGGAATCCGGAATTTTCCGCGATAAAGCATATCGTCGCCGCGAAATACGGGACCGGTAAAGACGGAGACTTTCAGACGGGATTGACCGGCGTTCTTCAGAATATATTCCTCCAGGTCAAGCCAGGTTCGCTGATTCAAGTATTTGTGCTGCGGCGCGCAGTTGGTAAAGTGAAAAGTATCTTCGTTGGCTATGGCCGCCGCTTCGCCCCAGACAGGATCCAACCGCCGCACCAGATGACCCCGGTCCAGTTCATTGTGCTCGTATAAAGCCGGGCCGCACTGATATTTCTGGGCGATGCGGGGATCGAAGTGCCATGTATCGGCATTACGGCTGAGATTTTGCAGTTGGGAGCCGTCGATATTGACCGCGGTATAGTAGGCCAGCCGCCGGGAGCGGCTCATCACAATGGAGAAGTGTGTATAGTCCAACACCCTGCCGCCGTCCTTTAAAGGCGCGATATCCGCTTCGAGTGAGGGACTGAGGATTGGCAGCGGTACTTCGAACGAATCGCCTAGAAATTGCGGATCGTATCCGGTCAAGTTCCGATACCATTCGGCGCCTAGATCCACCACCTGGAGCGGCTCGGCTTCAGGCGCCGAACCCGCTTTGACGGCAGCGTCGGCGAGGAGAGGTTCCAAAAGCTGTTGCTGTTCCGCGTTGAAAGTGGGCCGTTGCGAACTGACAAACTTGAGAATGCTGCTGATGCGGATGCCTTCATTGGCAATGTACTTGGTGTCGTCATGGGGATCGGGGACCCCGGAGTGGTGAAGGGCGATCACCAGCCAATCGTCATTGAAGACCGGGGAGCCGGACGATCCCGGCAAAGTATCGGTGGTATAATGCAGGAAATCGTCAAATACATCCGTGATGCGGTTTTCACGAATAGCCACGGCCTTGGGGGCTCCCGACGGATGTTGGATGATGGAGACATACTCGCCCAGCAGCGCCTTGCCGGATTTGCCGCGCAACGGCAGATGGCCGAATTCGCTCAATTTGCTGCCATCACTGGAGCTCTCCTCCACCGCGACCAGCGTGAAGTCGAGTTTCCGGTCCGTCAGGAAAAAACGTTCCGGAATGAAACGAAAACTTTTGGCTTGGCGGGGCATAAGGTTCAGATCGACTTCGTAATTGAATTGGGCAAGGCTAAATCGAGCGCTGTCCGAATCCTCCAAGACGTGATTGTTGGTGAGCAACAGGGCCGGGGTGACAAGAAAACCGGTGCCATGGCCGAGGACTCTGCCGATGCGATCGCGGATTTCGATCCGGCAGACGGGATGGCTTGCCTTGAGTCCAGCCTCCAGATAGGAAATGGGGAAAAGATCGCTCTCGCCGATCAGCCGTTCCATGGCGAGTCCGTCCCGGGGATCAATCAATTCCTTGCGGACCGCCGCCCGGAGTGGCGTATCCACTTCGAGCGAACTCCTGGTAAGAAGCTCCTGCTGAGTTTTTTCCCGTTGACGAGTCCTCCGGATGTAACGATTCAAAGCGTCGCGTTGCTGCGTCATCAAGCGTTCTTGCAAGAATTTCAGACACGGTTCGGTTAGAAGGGACATGGGGGCGCCTCCTTATCAGCTAAAATACGGTTGATGCCTCAACGGTTGCGGGCGGGCATTGATATCGATGAAAAGAGGTACTTTAGTTTATATGGCGGGCAATCTTATCCATATTATGGAATTGATTATTTATTATATCAAAATGGAACGGATAATTCGAGATACTGGAGGCACGTTTTGGCTTTAAGCTTTCGAAAACCAGATTGAGAAGCTTGACTGCTTCCTTTGGAATACTGACCCGATATTTTCATGCGAAAACGGGCTGTACCCGGAGAAGGGACAGCCCGTTGCTTTTCGAATGAACTCGTGTCCGTGGCGGCACTTTCAAGATTTCTCGCGGACGCCCAATTCCACCAGTTCAACCAGCAAGCGGAAATTTCCATTGGTCGCGGTGGGTTTCACAAGTTTTAACACATACTTATTGTCCTTTTTAGCGTCGTAGGAGTCGGTTAAACGGATGGTCTGGTTAAATTGGAAGAAATTCTCGTGATAATTGCAGTATACCCGGTCGTCTTCGGTAAATTGGCCATCCAGATTCCAATCGAATATGTAAAAACCGATCTTTTTGGTCCCGGCCATCTTTTCGGCGTATAAACACTGGCGCGCTCCGATACAGATCTGGGATTTGCCTTTCAGCGTGAGGCTGTCATACTCATAATAACCGCGATCGTCCAGGACAAAATTGCCCTTTTTATCCGTTTCCCGGTCGGCGACGGAATTAACCTCGTAGGTGCTGCTCACGATATAGTCGCACCCGGTGTCCGCGTCAAAAAAAGTGATCTTAAACTCTCCGCTGCGGGAAAGATAATGGCGTTCCTGGTCGTTCCCGTTATCCAGCCGGTTGTTCCAGTCGTCTCCCGTGTCGGATTGCTTCATCACGAAGAACTTCACCCGGCGATGCGTGTTATAATTGTAAAGCTGGGTCTGAAAGCCCGGGAAATCATTGGACTCGATATAATGAAAATTGGCAAAAGGGGAAAAGCCTCCTTGAAATCGGCTGACAAAGAGGTAATCGGTCTTTCCGATGCGCAATGTTTGATCCAGCGCTAGATCGCTGCGAATTTCATACAGCCGGCTGCTGGGAGAGATATTATAGCGGGTGGGATCGGTTTGGGCGATAATCCGATACCCCCAACCGGCATTGGACATTGCCAACGGTATCTCGCCGGAGAGATCCACCACCCCCAGCTCATCAGTACACCCCGCCATCAACAGTGAAAAGCCAACGATGAACAGTAAAAGCCAACCCCAATGTTTGCGCATGAACGCAACCCCCTTCGAAAGTTCTGTAAGTACTGGAATGACGAAGTCTGACGATGCTTTGTTCAACAGCAGGAATATTTATGAATGAAAATATGACCGATCCCAGCGATTGAATATTTTACCTTTTTTCATCGTATCATATCTTTCTCAAAAAAGCCACTGCTTGACGGAATGGAGCGGCTGATGTACGATATAGCCGACTCAAGCAACGAAAGCGGTCTGATTTTGGATGGCCTAAAAGCGTTGTGATAAACCCTGTCCGAAGGCCAGGGTGAACACAAAAGCTCAGAGAAGCAAGGGATAAAGTCGTTTTTAATTCCTTTTGCAAGCTGATTCCCATTTCGAAAGACTTTATCACATGGCTTCTAATAAGTTTCCGGAGACCTTCGAGACCGACGCGGCGATTCAGGAGGCCATCCGCATGGCGAAGACCAACTGAGAAACTGGCCGGCAAAGAGCTTGATTTCTCGATTTGCGAGATGATTGAAAAGAGGTTGAAATCATTGGAATTCACGCCGATACCCCGGGTGAAGATTTGCTGCATTAGCACTGTGGAAGAAGCGAGGTTGGCCGTCAAATACGGCGCCGCCGCCGTCGGTCTGGTGGGGCCGATGCCGAGCGGCCCCGGCATCATCCCCGATGAACGGATCCGGGAGATTGCGGCGGCGGTTCCGCCGCCCGTCGCCACCTTTCTGTTGACCAGCGAAGTGGAACCAGTCCGCATCATCGAGCACTACCGGAGAACCCGGACCAACACCATCCAGTTGGTCGACAGGCTCGCTCCCGGCGCGCATCAAGCGATTCGGGCCGAATTGCCTGGCGTGAAGCTGGTACAGGTGATCCACGTCCAGGACGAGGGGGCGATCGCCGAGGCTTTGGAAGCGGCCGCTCATGTCGACGCGCTGCTTCTCGATTCGGGCAATCCGAATCTGGCCGTGAAAGAGCTGGGCGGCACCGGCCGGATCCACAATTGGGAGATCAGCGCCGCGATCCGACGCCAGGTGGCGCTGCCCATCTTTCTGGCGGGCGGACTCACGCCTGAAAACGTAGGGCAGGCTATCGCGACGGTCGGCCCGTTCGGAGTCGATGTCTGCAGCGGAGTACGGAACCAGGGAAAGCTCGATCTGGGCCGGTTGAAGCGTTTCTTTGCGGCTGTGCGCTCGGAATAAATTGCCCCCCCACGGGTTGTTGGCCGCCCAATCTTTTTCGCCGGCGTTCATGCCGCCCTTTTTCGCGCGTTTGATGCCAATCCTTTTCATTTCATGAATTGAAGAGGTTTATTCCCCGAATGGTTATTGAAAAACCATTCTTTGGCGTCTTGCCGGCAAAGGGAGCTGACAATGGTAGGGTTATTGCAATTGAAAATTGTCGGGATTATCTTGAAAACTGTCCCTGGCTTTGGGGCGTATCACCCAGTAAAATGGTATTAAAATTTGCTCGCGAAACATCTTCCATGATGTGGCTGCGATTTGAACGCTGGAAGCGTCTCATCGACCGGGGGCCCTTCAGAAGTATTCCAAAATATTTTGTGAAAATGAGAACTTGTCGAAGCCGGAAGGAACTCAAAAGGACGATCGCGAATTTGCTTGTATTCACGAAACGGTAGAGACTTTGAACCGGCATTCTCGCCAATCGATTGGGGGCGGCATCGAGAGATAGAGGTCAAAGACCCATAAATCATAAACAGGAGGTAGTGGAATGAGTAAAGCGGACATCGGTTTGATTGGCTTGGCGGTCATGGGCGAAAATCTGGTGATGAACATGGAGAGCAAGGGATTCACCGTTGCCGTGTATAACCGCAGCACCGAAAAGGTGACCCACTTCGTAGAGGGCCGGGCTCAGGGCAAGAAGATCATCGGCGCTTATTCGATCGAAGAACTGATTCAGAATTTGAAGACCCCGCGCAAGGTAATGCTGATGGTCAAGGCGGGACGGCCGGTCGATGACTTCATTGAGCTGCTCATTCCCCATCTGGAACCAGGCGACATCATCATCGACGGCGGCAACTCCCATTTCCCGGACACGACCCGCCGCACCCAGTATGTGGAGAGCAAGGGCTTGCTCTATATCGGCACCGGTGTCTCCGGCGGCGAAGAGGGCGCGTTGCTCGGGCCGAGCATGATGCCGGGCGGATCGCCGGCGGCCTGGCCGCATGTGAAACCGATTTTCCAGGCCATCTGCGCCAAAGTCGCCGATGGCAGTCCCTGCTGCGATTGGGTCGGCGAGAACGGAGCCGGGCATTTCGTGAAGATGGTCCACAATGGCATCGAATACGGCGACATGCAGCTGATCTGCGAGGCCTACCAATTGATGCGCGACCTGCTCGGGATGTCTGCCGACGAGATGCACCAGGTTTTCAAGGAATGGAACCAGGGGGAGCTGGAGAGCTATCTGATCGAGATCACCCGCGACATCCTCGCCTACAAGGATACGGACGGGCAACCGATCGTCGACAAGATCCTGGATACCGCCGGCCAGAAAGGCACCGGCAAATGGACCGGTATCGCCGCATTGGACGAAGGGGTACCGTTGACCCTGATCGGCGAGGCGGTCTTCGCCCGCTGCCTGTCGGCCATGAAAGAGGAACGGGTGGCAGCCTCGAAAGTACTCTCCGGGCCGCAGCCGACGTTCGACGGGGATAAGCAGGCATTGATCGAGGACATTAAGAACGCCCTGTACGCTTCGAAGATCGTCTCCTACGCCCAGGGATACACGCTGATGCGGGCCGCCGCCGGGACCTACGGCTGGAACCTGAATTACGGCGGGATCGCTTTGATGTGGCGGGGCGGTTGCATCATTCGTTCGGTTTTCCTCGGCAAGATCAAAGAGGCCTTTGACCACAATCCGGGACTCACCAATCTCCTGCTCGATCCGTTCTTCAAAGAGAAGGTCGAGGGAGCCCAGGCCGGCTGGAGAAGGGTCTGCGCCGCCGCGCTGACCAACGGGATCCCGATCCCCGCCTTCACCACCGCGCTCTGCTATTTCGACGGTTTCCGGACCGCAAAGCTTCCGGCCAACCTCCTTCAGGCGCAGCGGGATTACTTCGGCGCTCATACCTACGAGCGGGTCGACCAACCGCGCGGCCAGTTCTTCCACACCAATTGGACCGGCAAGGGCGGAACCACCTCGGCCTCCACGTATGTGGTCTGATTTAGCATAGATCTCAGAGGTGACTAAAAAGGGCTGCCCCCAAACGAACGAAGGGGCGGCCCTTTTTAGTCCCGATAAAACCGAAGCCGAAGTGATAATCCAGCGGATGGCTAAAGGTCGCCCAGTTATTCCGTCCGGGCTGCCAGCGTGACTTCGACATTGCCCCGTATCGCGTTGGAATAAGGGCAGACTTGATGGGCTTCCTGAACCATGCTTTCGGCGGTGGCCTGGTCGACTCCGGAAAGGGTGGCGGTTAGGGAGACGGCCAAGGAATAGCCGCCCGCTTGGTTCCGGCCGATGCCGACCTCCGCCGTTACTGAGGTCGCTGGGACGTTTATTTTTTGGACCCGGGCCACATGAAGAATGGCGTTTTCAAAACAAGCCGCGTAGCCGGCGGCAAATAACTGCTCGGGGTTGGCGCCGGCCTTTCCGGAACCGCCCATTTCCTTGGGGACTGCCAGCTCCAGATCGAGCGGGCTGTTTTCCACCCGGACCTTGCCGTCGCGGCCGCCGTGGGAGATGGCTTTGGCTTGATAAAGGATTTTCATGATAATCCCTCCAAAAAATATCATTTAATTAACTATATTATAGTTTAACATCATTATCATTTTGGAGTCAATAGATTCAGCCGATCGATCCCAGTTCTTTCTGTACCAGTCATCAAGGCGAAGATGTTTTCGGATTCATGCCATGGTTCTGAACGGAGAAACCACCTCGCCCGCTTGCGGCCCGATACCGGGAAGGACGGCTGATCCAGATCAAGCTGACGGTAAATGTGCCGAGGCTTTTCGAGGGGTTCCATTGCGGACTTGAGAAACCGGGATTTTTGGTTTGGCGAAGGAGGGCGGCATCGACCCCGTCCGGGGCGCCGGTCGCCCCGGTTCGCTTATTCATCATGGTGTTCCGGGCAGTTGTAGCCTCAAGCGGGGCAGCCGTTGCCCCGCTTGAGGCAATACTCGAAATAAGGAGGGCAAAAAATGCCCTTTCAGGGGCTAGGCCCCGCTCAATTCAGGCAACACTTGCCCCGGATCGAGGATTCCCGGCGGCAAAGATGCTGCGGCCCCATCACGCTTTGGCGGAGAGATATCCCTCGGCCCGGAGCAGTTCCGCGATGAGCACCGCCCCGCCGGCGGCGCCCCGGAGCGTGTTGTGGGAGAGCGCCACAAATTTGTAGTCGAACAGTGTATCCTGGCGCAGCCGGCCGACGGTTATACCCATGCCGTTCTCAAAGTCCCGGTCCAGCCGGGTCTGGGGCCGGTCCTCCTCGTCAAAATAGTGGATGAAGCGGCGCGGCGCCGAGGGGAGGCCCAAAGCTTGCGGCCGGCCCTGGAAGCTCCGCCAGCGCTCCAGGATGGTTTCCCGGTCCGGCTTTTTGGCGAAGCTGACGAAGACGGTCGCCAGGTGGCCGTCGGTCACCGGCACCCGGATGCACTGGGTAGTGATTACCGGCGCAGTGGCGTAGGCGATCTGCCCGTCAGCCACCGCGCCCCAGATCTTTAACGGTTCGATCTCGCTCTTTTCTTCCTCGCCTGGGATAAAAGGAATCACGTTGTCCACCATTTCCGGCCAGTCGGCAAAGGTTTTGCCCGCACCGGAAATCGCTTGATAGGTACTGGCCACCACCCGGGCCGGCTGGAGCTCGCGCAAAGCGTGGAGCGGCGGCACGAAGCTCTGAATGGAGCAGTTGGGCTTGACGGCGATGAAGCCGTTTTTGGTTCCCAGCCGCTTCTTTTGCCAGTCAATCAGCGCCAGATGTTCCGGGTTGATCTCCGGGATCAGCATCGGCACATCGGGGGTCAGCCGGTGCGCCGAATTGCAGGAGATTACCGGGGTTTCGGCCTTGGCGAATGCTTCCTCCATTTGCCCGGTCGCTGCTTTGGGCAGCGACACGGCACAGAAGACGAGATCGACCATCTCGGCCAGCTGGCTGACGCGCTCGGCATTTTGGACAGTGAGCCCGGCCAGCCGTTCGGGGAGGGGCTGGCTCATTTTCCAGCGGTCCCGTACCGCCTCGGCATAGCTTTTCCCGGCCGAACCCGGGCTTGCGGCAACCATGGTCACTTCGAACCACGGGTGGTCCTGCAACAGCGTCATCAGCCGCTGGCCGACCATTCCGGTTCCGCCCACCAGACCGACCTTTAATTTGCGCTCCATTTGACATTCCTCCGGTTTCTTATTTTAAAATGAGATCACGGGTTTACGATTTCCCGGTTATCCCCTGGACCGCCGCCAGGGACTCCGGCCGGTTTGGTTCGCTTCCGGCCGCCGTTTTGATTGGCGAGCATTACGCCGCCGATGGCCAAGAGGCCGCCGACGCCGGTGATGATCTTCGGCATTTCCCGCAACCAGACCAGCCCGATGATCGCGGTAAGCGGCGGAATCAGAAATAGAAAGGAAGCGGCCTTGGCGGCCGGCAGTTTTGACAGAACGAATGACCAGCTGAAATAGGCGATCGCTCCCGGAAAAACACCAAGGTAGATCACTGCCAAACTGGAAGCGGCCGGCGCTTGCATCATGCTGCCGAACAACGGCTTGATGAACGGCAGGGGCAATAAAGTCCCGAACCAGATGGCGTAAGTGGTCACTTCCAGGCTATGATACTTTTTGAGCAGCGGTTTTTGAACTACGATATAGAAGCTTTGGAAGACTGCAGCGCAGAGAATCGCCAGAATTTCGCCGGAAAAAGCGAGGGTCGGACCTCCCTGGCAAGCAATCAAGCTGACGCCGGCGAAACTAACCAGCATTCCCAGCCATCCCAGCGGACGGACTTTCTCTTTTAGGAACAAGGCCGACCCGATCAGCGTGAAGAGCGGAGCGGTATTTACGATCAAACTGGCCGACGCTGCCGTTACAGAGCGTTCCCCATAATTCAACGCCATATTATAGCCGGCGATCCCCACCGTTCCCAATAGCGCCAACCGGCATAAATCGCGGGGTTCGGGAAAGCGGATCTTCCTGAGTCCGGCTACCGCCAGCAGACACAGCGAGGCGACCAGATAGCGGAAGAGCGCCAGCTGAAACGGATCATAGTCGCGCAGTCCCACCCGGATGCCCACGAAGGCCGAGGCCCATAAACTCAAGGTTATTGCGGCGGCAGCCCAGCGAGTGGCGGGATGGCCGGTAGTTTTGATAAACATATTGGTTCACCTCGGATTGGATGGAATGGAAGCTCGTTGAAAAACAGCTATATTTTATATAGCGACCATGATATCATGAAATTAGGAATTGGTAAAATTGATAGTTTCGAAAGGTTCATTCGATAAACTTGATGGAATGAGGTCCCGGCATGGAATTGAAGCAATTGCAGACCTTTGTCACCATCGCCCGGCGCGGCAGCTTTACCCAGGCCGCGCAGGAACTGGGTTATGCGCAATCGACCATTACCACCCAGATCCAACTGTTCGAACAGGAGCTGGGCACCAGACTCTTTGAACGCCTGGGACGTAGCGTGGCGCTCACCCCCGCCGGAGCCAAGCTTTTGGAGTATGCCCGGCCGATCCTGCGTCTTTGCGCGGAAGCGCAGCGAGCGGTGGCCGTCGGCGAAAACATGCGCGGAATCCTGACCATCGGGGCGGTTGAGTCCCTGTGCGTGGTGCGGCTGCCGGAGCTGGTCAGGGAATACCGGCGACGTTACCCGGAAGTGGAGATTGCGCTCAAGATCGCCAACTGCGCCGATTTTCGCGAACTCCTAGGGGAAAACCAGATCGACGTGGCCTTCTTTTTGGACCAAGCGATCGCCGCGCCGGATCTGGTGACTGCTTTGCAGGTCCCGGAGCCGCTGACCTTCTTGGCGATGCCCGGACATCCGCTGATTAGCCGGGCGCCGATCGGTCCGGCGGATCTGGCCGGAGCGTCTTTGATCCTGACCGAGGCCGGATGCAGCTATCGGAGAGCTTTGGAATCCACGCTGGCCGGGGCCGGCGTGAAACCGCACTCGGTGTTAGAAACGGGCAGCCTCCAAGCAATCAAACAGTTTACCATGGATGGGATGGGCATTACCTTGCTGCCGCGGATTGCGGCCACCGCAGAACTGGCTGACGGCCGCCTGGTCAAACTGGACTGGATAGGGCCGGAGTTCGCCATGTTGACTCAGTTGGTCTATCACAAGGATAAATGGCTTTCTCCGCCGCTCCGCGCATTTATCGCTTTGGCTCAAGCACGGATGGGGCGGGACAATGGGGCGGTTGCCCGGCGGAAGGCCGGTGAAATGGCGGGAGAAATTGGGGATTCGGAATCATTCGCTTCGCTTTCGTAGTATAATGGGAATAAAGGCGATGAGCCTTGGCGCGCGAGGTGATGAGGGGTGCTAAAACCAATCGTTGAAGCCCGTCCGGGACGCCGATTCAGCCGGCAAAAACCGGTCGATTCTCAATGGGAACAGCGGATTCGAGCATCGCTTACCGGCGATGACCCGGCGCGTTTGGAATTGGCCCGTTCCTTGGCGGAAACGGCCTATTACCATCCAGAATGCGAGGCTGTCCGGGCCAGACCCGAGCAACGAAGTTTCTATATGGACCATGATCGCGTGACCGAACGCTCGGTCTTGCTATTGCACGGCTGGACGGCTTGCCCTTTTGAAATGCGTGAACTTGGCCTGCGTCTATATGCGGAGGGGTACAATGTGGTCGGCCCGCGTTTGGCCGGACATGGTACCCGGGTGGAAGATTTCGTTTGTTACGGCGGTAACGACTGGTGGGCGGCGGCGCGGGAAGGTCTGGAGATTGCCGCCTTGAGCGGCCGGACCGTGACGATCATCGGCGAAAGCATGGGCGGGAGCCTGGCGGCATTATTAGCGCAAGCATATCCCCAACTGGTACAGAAGCTAATTCTGTGCGCGCCTTGCTTTGAGATCGCCAATCCGCTGGCTCCCTTCACTCGATGGCAATGGGTGCAACGGTTCATTCCCCAGGTGGACATGGGACCGCAACCCGAATGGATGCGGGGTTTTTGGTACTCCGTGGTCCCTACCTCCGCTATCGCCGAATTAGTCCAGGTCGCCGCCGCGGCGCGTCGTACCGGGCCGCTCCTGGCGACGCCGGTCGTAATCATTCAGGCGGACGAGGATCAAATGGTTCGGCCAGTCGGCGCACACCGTTATCTGCGCTCTTTAACCCGGCTGGCGGAAGGAGAAAAACGGTTGATCGCTTTTTCCGGCGGACACCATAATTTGACGGTGTCTTTAAACCCCCAAAAAGAACGGGTGTTTAAGTGGATTCTCAGTTCGATCGGCCGGAAAGAAGCGGTGGCCTAAAAATTAGGAGACCGGTTATACGGGAATCATCTTATGGTAATTTATGCAAACCATCATGAGTTTTCCATGAGCGTCATGGAATGCTAAGACCGGAAAAAATAAATAATATTGTGGGATTTATGCAACTCTTAGCCGGTCTATGCGTTTGATTTTACTGTAACTACCTTTCGCCATCGAACAACTTCTTGCAGGATTTGCCCAGGCATGGACGAATATATTTCATCATTGCAATAATTGAAAAAGGGCTTTGTTGATCCAAGCGATGTCGCGATTCTTAGTATGAAAAAGATGAACTGCTGAATCGATTGGAAGCCCCCTTTAAATGCCGCAATGAATCGGAACCCTTTGGAATGAGGAGTGGTCGCGTGTTCACCCGGAGAAATCTGCTATGGCTTTGTCTTTCGATATGGCTATTCGTTATGGCCGCACCATTTTCTCTGGCGCAGACGAAGACCAAGTTTTTTCCGATTGAAGAGGTCAGACCGGGGTTAAAAGGCGTCGGCTATACGGTTTTTTCCGAAACGAAGATCAGTTCTTTTGATGTCACGGTTTTGTCGATGGTCGAAAGCAATCTGGGAAAAGGTAAATTAATTCTGGTCCGGCTGTCCGGCAAACTCTTGCAAGAGAACGGAGGACTCTCCGCGGGTATGAGCGGAAGTCCGGTTTATATCGATAAAAAATTACTCGGCGCCATCAGCTATGGCTTTGAAAATGCCGACCCGTTTTTAGCTTTGGTAACGCCGATTGACGACATGATGAAATTGACGCCGCTTGATACCTTCTCCAGCCATTCATTGCCTTCGGCGGTTCCGGCCGGTACGCCGGTGATGGTCAGCGGAATGGGTCAGCGGGCTTATGAGATATTATACCGCTCTCTGGGTGATCATGGGTTGAAGGCCGTGATGATGCCGAAAGTTTACGGCCAATCCAAACGGGGTGATGAGCCGGTAAAACCGGGAAGCGCCATCGCAGTTCAAATGGTCTCCGGGGATTATCAGGTCGCGGCGATAGGCACGGTTACTTGGGTGGATAAACAGAAGTTTCTGGCTTTTGGGCATTCTTTCGCCAATAAAGGCGAGGTAGACTATTTAGCCCTTCAAGCATACATTCTGGACACGGTCAAAAGCCCGGTCATGTCATTTAAAATCGGGGTGCCGCTCGAACCGGTCGGGCGGATAGTTCAGGACCGCCAGGCGGGAATTATGGGACATTTGGCTGAATTGCCGCGTTTTATCCCGGTGACCGTGGCTGTTGTGGATTTGGACCGTAAGTTGTCTCGCACCACTAATTTTCAGGTGAACCGGAATGAGCAGATGTTTCGCGATCTGATCTGTTCCGGGGTAATGGATACTATCGATCAAACTCTCGACCGAGTGGGCGGGGGAACCGCCAAATTGAAATTAAATATCCAGACCAATGCTTTGGCCAAACCGATCCTGCGGGAAAACTTGTTTTACGGGAAAGATATTGCATTAGCCAGTCTGGGGGATCTTCGCAATATTCTGGACATATTAGCGGCGAATGAATTCCAAGCGACAGAGGTCCATTCGGTCAAGGTGGATGTGGAAGTTAAGGCCCGGCAAGAAACGGCCCGGATTATAAAGTTAGAAACGGAGAAAGAGAAGTTTAAACCCGGTGAAAGTATTGCACTCAAAGCCGTGTTGCACACCTATCGGGGATCCAATCTAACAGTCCCACTGGAAGTGAAGCTTCCCGATAACCTGGAACCGGGGAAACTATCCCTGACCGCCCGTGGAGGAGCCAAGGATAGTAATTTGGAGGAGAACGATTCGGTCAAGAACAGCCGCTTCAAGGTTGATTACAAGAATGTCGACTCGCTAGAGAAATTGGTCAAGACTTATTTGGATACCCCCGTCAATCAGCAATTGGTAGTAGAATTCACCAACAACGCCAAATCCGGCGCAGATAAGGAACCGCAGACGGAACAGTCGAAAGCGGATACCAACTACTACATAATCGGCGAGGCACAACTCACCATTGAACTTCTTCCCCGCTAGAGCCGACAAGCTGAAAGAGAATTTGGAGAAGCTGCATGAGCGTTACGGCCTATAAAAAATCAATGATTGGAATCATTATTGCGATCGCGGTGGCAGGATTATTTTTGTCAGCCGTCTCGTTTTATTTTGCCCAGGAGCAAGTGCTGACCAATCAGGTCCGCCGTCAATTGCAGGTCTCCTTAAAAGCAACCGGTCTCAAAGTGAAAATTGGCCGGGTCCGATGGACGGGGTGGGGACGTTTCACCGGCCGCGATTTGGTTCTTACCGACCCGAAGACTGGTCAAAATCCTTTTACAGCCGAACGGGTAGATATCAGTCTCGATCCGGTACGGCTTTTGCGGAACCCGCGCCGTCCGGAAGTGATCCTTTCCAAGGTGGAATTCTTTCATCTGCGTGCCAAGATGATGCGGTTTGCTGACGGCACTTTCAACTTTCAGCAGTATATTCCCAAAAGTAAACGAAAATTAGCATTGAGGACGTTGTTCAATATTCGGGACGGATTGCTGGAAATCGACGACTATCAGTATGGAACTCACCGGTTGGAACGGGTCCGGGGAAAAATTGATCTTCGTTCATTGCCGTTGATTCGCTGTAGTCTAACGGGAATCGCTGATCTCAACGATGGACTGCAATGGAATCTCGTCAGCACTTATCAAACGGAAGAACAATCCGGTCAAGCGACTCTTCAAATAGAAAAAGCGCTGTTGAAAAAGGTGCTTCCGTTATTACCACGCCGATATCAATTCTCAGTTCGTTCCGGATCGGCTGATTTGCAATTCAATTTCGCCTGGGGCAATAAGGCGGTCTGGCTGAAGAATGGCGGCGTAAAGCTCCGCCATTCGCAGCTTGTTGTGCCCAAACTGAACGATGTATTGACAGTGGATTATCTTCAAGGGTGGTTTGACCCGGATCGGCTTAAACTCGATCGTGCGCGATTCAAGTACCAAGGCGGGGAGATTTTGGCCTCCGGTCAATTGCGTACCACCGATATGGCACTACGGCTTAAATTAGCTGCCAACCATATTCGAATCAACAAAATTAAACAATTTTTGCCGTCTACTACGAATATGACTCTAGCCGGGACCGCCGATCTGCAGTTGGAGGTTGGCGGAAAGCTGAGCCATCCCATTGTGACGGGTGACGTTTTGTTGAATAATACCCGGGTCGTTTGGAAGGAGAAATTAGATCTTAATCGCATCTCCGGTCAATTACGTATTGATAACAATAATCTCACCATTAAACGGCTGGCAGGCTATTGGGAAGACGCTCCGATTGGGGCAACCGGAACGATCAATAATATTTTCAAACCGCAACTGGCGATCGATCTCTATGGTTATGGGTTAAGGCCGGACTACTCAAGTTTGGGTTTGACACAGATTGCCAAGGACGAACTTAAATTCGGAAAAGTGGATGTTTCTGGGAGGCTGAGTGGCGGTTTAAAAGAGCTTTCTTTCGACGGTGAAATGGGCTTTGACTATTTGGAATATCGTCAAATTCGCACCGAGCAAGCCAGAATCAATCTTTATTGGGAAACAGCAACTCAGGCGGTTACGATTAAACAGGTGAGTGGGTTATTCTGGGGAAGCCGGGTATCTGCCACTGGAACCGTAAAGTTGAATTCCCAAGCAGCGGAATGGCGGATGTCGGGTAAAGTTTCCGAATTAAATTTGGCCGTTTTGCCGCTGAGTCAAGCCGTGAAGCCTTCCGGGATTATATCGATGGACATTTTGGCACAGGGACGTTGGCAGCGGGGAGAGGAATTCGATCCAGGAACCGTTTTAGGAGTATTCCACGGTAGTTCCCTTGCTTACCAAGGTGTTCAAATCGATCGAACCGATGGAACATTTAGTTGGAACCATGGAATTTTAGCTGTGGATTCTATGGAAGGAACAGTCGGCGATGGTAAATTCTTTGGACATTTAAACTGGTCAAAAGACGGATTTCGGACCGAACTGGATGCGGAAAAAGTACAACTCCGACAATTGTTGACCAATCGGAACCAGTTTCCAGTGGATGCACTCTTTGAAGGGATGATCACTTTCCAAGGTACACCTGACAATCCAATTGGAAAAATTACTGGAAATTTTGAGAATGTTATTTGGGATTCTAAAGCGATCGGCGATGTCAAGGGCGAAATGCATTATCAGGACCAGGAATTGAAATTTAGCAATTTGCGTGTAGCAACAAACGCTGGTGATTTTTTGCTTCAAGGGAATATTGCCCTAAACAAAGATAAGCCGACCGTTCATGGCACTATAATTAGTGAGAATTTTCAATTGAGCCGTTTTTGGCAAATGCTTCCGTTCGATCCGGCGCTGGATATCGATGGGAATGGCAAAGTGACGTTAATGGTCGATGGAATTTTGTCAAATCCGCAGTTTAAGGGCAGGATTCAACTGGAGAAACCAAGCTTTAACTTTTTTACAGTGGAACGCGGCGAAATCCGTTTCGAGGGTGATCTGAATCATGTTTATTTACAGCAATTTGATCTGATGAAGCAGGATTCCCGGATTCAAATTAGCGGCCAGGTCACTTCAAAAGCCTGGAATTTAACGGTAAATTCCAATTCCTTCGCATTGGAATGGCTAGAATTAAAATACGGGGACAGGGTGCTTCGAGGAAATGTCGAAATCAACGGCAGTTTAACTGGAGATTTGAGCCACCCCCAATTCACAGCTGAACTGAACGGATCCGACTTCAGTTTTGGAAGCTATATCTACCAGCATTTCCTGGCCAATATCGTATGGAATTCGCAAGGTTTGACGATCAAGGACGCACAGTTCCAACAGGATGACAGTCTTTTGAATGTTTTTGGCAATATCGACAATACCCAACCAGCCCGTTTAAATCTTGGCGTTCGAGTGGTTTCGAGCGATTTAAAGCATTTATTACAATTGGTCAATGTTCAGGACATAGATGCCCAAGGTAAGCTTTCCGGGTTAGTGAAGATCACCGGGGCAATCGACGATCCACTGGTTCGGGTGGAAGCTGAGCTTCCGGAAGGGTCTATTAACCAAATACCAATTCAAGGCGGGTTCACGCTTTCCTATACAAATAACAAAGTGAGTATCGAAAATATCCATTTGGAACACGAAAAAGGCTCGTTGATCGCCAATGGAATTTGGGAAAATGGGCAAGTTTTGAAATTAAACACTGCTTTGCGGGATTTTCCCCTGCAGGTCTTAAATCCGCTGTTGCAGCCATCCGCTAGGCTTGAGGGAGTCGCTAATGCCGATATCAATTTGGAATGGAACAATTCTAAAATAACCGGCAATTATCGGATGAACATTATCGGCCTAGCGATGAATCAAACTGTTTTGGGTGATTCTCGGGTAGAGGGCCGTTTGTCAGATCAAGGAATTGAAATAATGGATGGGCAAGTAATCAATAAAGGTGGGGTGCTTACCGCAAAGGGGTACGTTCCTTGGCCTGTAGAAATGCTGCAACGGCTTAAGCTACCAATGCGGCTGAGTCAGGACTATCGGGATTATAACGTACAAGTTGAACTGAGAAATTTTCCGGTTGATTCCATCAATTTTGCCATGAAACAGTTCACTGCCGAAAAAGGAAGTGTTGCTGGTAGCGTTCGAGTGAAGGGAGCTTTATCGAAACCTTTATTTTACGGAAAAATTGCATTCAGCGGGGTGAAAATTGTCGCTCCAGCGTTACCGGTACCTGTGGATAATATGGAAGCCGCATTAACTTTTCAAGGGGAGAAAATCGTTGTAGAAACAGCTCATGGGTCATATGGAACCGGTCGCTTTTCACTGAACGGAGCCATCGAAATTGAGAAGAGTTTGTTCGATCCCGAACTTAATCTTAGCTTTAATGGTAACCGGATATACTATCGTAGCCTTTATTTCGATGGATATGGCGCTTTAAATGTAAATATTACAGGAACACTTGTTCGTCCTATTATCCAAGGAGAGATCTCCATTAACAACGGCAGAATTGGAATTTTAGGTGTACAACCGAAAAAGAGCAGTACCAATACTTGGAATCCCGACCTCGATTTGGTAATTAAAGCCGGCAAAAACGTCCGGTATCGTCAGTATGGTCTGGCGGATGTAGCGGTCCAGGGCGAACTTACAATAAAGGGCCCGCTCAATCATCCGAAGATTAATGGCGAGGCGAGATCTAGAACGGGTATTTTGACCGTTTACGGTCAATCATTTAAAGTGAATAAAGGTACAGCAGTATTTAAAGACTCTGAAGGATTTACTCCTTATATTGATATTGATTCCAGTTTAAAGACATCAAAAGTTGAGGTTTTTTTAACGATGAAAGGTCAAGTGGGTGGGGAGGTTTCTTTCAATTTAAGTTCGCAACCTCATCTCTCGCAATCGGAATTGTTTGCAATTCTTAATTGGTCAGACTTAAGCGGTGATAAGCCATTGACTGTCGATGGTATGGTGTCCGGCAATTTTTCGATTGTTACCGATACCTTGTTTGGAGAAGTATTTTATGAAATCCGAAGAGCGTTAGGAGTCGATTATTTTTATTTGGAACAAGATTATCGTGATCGAAAATTCCGAATCAATGTTGGAGATTATATCACTGAGGAACTATTTTTATCCTACAGCCGTTCAGTTGGCGACGAGCCGGATGATGTATGGGGACTTGATTATCAATTAACTTCTAAACTATTGGCAGGAGGAACCTATTCGATTAACGAGGGTCGTTCTTATCGGATTATTTACCGGATTCGTTTTTAAAAACGGATGTCAAGATTGATAAATACCAGATTTATGAATATCTTATGTTTATAAAATTTAGCCAAGCTTTCCTTAACTTTGCTTGAAGGATAACAAAAATAAAGATAGAACCTTTATAATAACGATTGAGTTTATTTCGGAATAGTCCTTGACCGGCAATTTGTGTCAGGGACTTTGCTCCTTTTAGTTAACTTAACATTTTCCCGGGAAGGTGCCCTTTGATCCAGCAATATTTGGCGGAACTTTCAAAAATTCGCTTGTTGTCCCAGGCGGAGGAGAGCTTGCTTTGGGAAAATTTTAAAGTCGCCAAATCGCGAGAAGCGAGGCAGCGGATTATTGAATCTTATCAACCGCTTGTATATAAAATAGCTTCTCGAATTACCGGCCTCGAAGACTTGTTTTTTGACCTGATACAAGAAGGAACGGTGGGATTAATTGAGGCCACCGAAAGCTTTGATCCGAATATAGGAGTGAAGTTCAGTACCTTTGCTCAGCATCGGATTCGCGGCCGTATGATTGATTACTTAAAACGTCAGCGCTCAAACCAGGATTCTCTGGAAATTGCCTTAAACGGTGAAGAGCTTGAAGGATGGTTATTGCGCATTGCGGATAATCAGGTCAATGTGGAAGAAGAAGTATCGTTAAAATTGATTGGGCAACAGGTAAACCGAGCAATCTCCAGATTGAACGCTAAAGAGCAGAAAGTAATTTATGATTTGTATATGTTTGATAAAGAACCCGTGGTATCGGCCCAAGAAATGAAGATTAGCCTTTCATATTACTATAAAATTCAAAAAAAAGCTTTACAGCGCCTACGGGGCATGCTATCAAAACTCAGAGCTGAATTAAAGATTAGTAGTTAAAAATGGTCACAAAGGGATATAAATTCAAGCAAATGTTGATTATTGCCGATTAAACGCTAAATTTCCGGGTTATACAGCCGGACAATAATTTGAGTATAAGGTGGATATTATTCCTATAAAGACAATGAGGGGCGGCGCTTTTTATGGATAGGAATCACCCTGAAGTTTTAATCGAACATATTGAAGAAGCCAAAGATTGGCTGGATAAGGCAAAAAGTGAATATATACAGGCCAATCCGGTTCGTGGTGAGATGATTCTGAATTTAGCGCAAGCAGAAGTAAAACATGCATGGGAACTTAGTCGACATCGAACCGTTAATAGTAATATTGTAACAAAGGAACAAAAACGAACGGTTTCAAGTCATAATAATAATTACTGGCTTCCGGTTGCCGCTTCGATTATCGTTTTGGTTGGGATCATTTTTTCAACTAAACTGGTTAGAATAAACTATGAATCCAGAAATTTGGCAACTTTGCCAACACCGACGGGAACAGTTCCGAAGGCTCCAGTTGAAAATGTTCTTTCAAAGGGAATAGTCGATCAAGTGCCCCATCAACTATCGGTTCCTAAACGTGAAGTTCCTAAACAAATTGTTTCAGAGAATGACGTCTCAAAAGAATCAAAATCGGTTATTTTGAAGCCTGAAACCAAACAGCATCTTACTGTTGCCGAGACGGAACAGTCTCTTCCTCAAGTTAGCGTTGAACCGGAAACTAAAACCAAAACGTTTCCGATTGAGATTGAGGTTAAGAAGAGTGAGTCGATAGCTGTTAGCGAAACAAAACCACGCGAGAATCTTAACCGTCCGGTCGCAGTTACCAATCAACCCAGGTTGCAACCGGCCGTTCAGCTATCGATCGATGAGGAAGCTTTAACTCGAGAAGCTTCTCATAGTTTACGAAATGGCAAATAACGACAGAGGGGGATTTTTTTGAATTTGTTTAGCCGGATCCGTGGAATAGTTACAATAGCAGTTGTACTTTGTTTGATGCTGGCTTTGGCCTATCCGGTGACCGCTGAAACCAGCCCTACGGTTTTGATGTTTGACGTTGAAGGAAATACTCGAGTACCAGCTGAAAAAATTCTTGGAGCGATCTCCAATACAAAAATCGGAGATCCTTTTGATGTTCGAAAAGTTGAAGCAGATATGAAATCCATCATGGCGTTGGGTTATTTTTCTGATATCAACCTTAAAACGGAAAAAATGTTTGATGGAGTCAAGGTAGTTTTCGAAGTGGTAGAAAATCCGACTCTTAAAGAAATACAGCTGATCGGTTTAACAAAGGTAAAACAAGAAGAGTTGAAAACATTTTTCACTCAAAAAACCGGGGATGTTTTCAGTGCCGCAGTTTTTCGGGACGACCTTTCAAAAGCTTTAAAGTATTGCCGGGAGACTAAAGGGTTGTTTATTGAACCGAAGAGCGAAGGACAGATTAGTATTTCGGCAGATGGCGTCGTTCGAGTGGAACTGGTTGAGTTAAAATATGGCAAGATTGTGATCAAAGGATTGGAAAAAACCAAGGAATCAGTGATTTTGCGTGAATTATCGATCCGTGAAGGAGATATTATTAATTATAATGAATTAAAAGAAGATTATATGAATATCATGCGTCTCCGTTTGTTTGACGGCGTGGAGCCGCGTTTGGAAAAAAGCGTGATCCCTAATTCTTATGATGTTATCTTTGAAGTAAAAGAGGCTCAAACTGGAAGTTTCTCTTTTGGAGTTACCTTTGGACAGTCCGACGGGAAAGTGGGTGGCGTCCTAGGCTATTCCGAAGGAAACTTAATGGGACTGGGCCAGAATATTTCTCTGGATTTAAATTTCTCTGAATCCGAGCAGAATGCTCAATTCTCATTCTATGAACCCTGGTTGGATAGCAAACACACTTCGTTTGGAGTATCCATGTGGAATACGGATAATAATTTCTATTCCACTTTGTCTACTTGGTATCCGGGTGACGCCAAAGACTATTATATCCATTTGATCGAAACCGGACTTTCATTGTCTTTTGGTCGTCCTTTAGGGAAAGATACCCGGGGAACGGTGCGCTTCAGTTTCCAGCGGGATAATATTCCGACAGGCGATATTTTGGATTCAGATGATGGAAATAGCGTTAGTTTGGGTGACCCGGCTCTTCCAACGGAATTTTGGGATAATTCGGTGGGTCTGAATGTTACTAAAAACAGATTATCTTACCAAGATCGCAACTTCGTAGACGGAGGGTACCAACTTTCGGCCGATTATTCTGTTGCTGGAAGGTATCTGGGCGGAGAATTTAACTATCAAAAAGGGACTTTGGAAGGAAAATGGTTCCATTCTTTCTCGCCTAATCTTGTTTTGGGTACCCGTTTACAAGGTTCGCTTGTTTCCGGTGATTATCCTGACTATGATGCGTTATATCTTGGAGGAATGTATAAGTTACGCGGATATGCGGACCAACGGTTTGACAATAATATATCCAAACAATTAATTGGCGATCAATATCTATTATCCAACACAGAGCTCCGGTATCGGTTGCCTTCGAATAAGAGTTTAGAGTTTGTTGTATTCTATGATGCCGGACAGATAAATAATAATATCGGCGGTGGAAGTTCCTTTAAATCGGATTATGGAATTGGCATCCGTTATAATATTCCCTTACTTGGTGTTTTACGTCTGGACCAAGCTTGGAACACTGACAAAGGTGATGGAAATCGTTTGGTCTTTAGCTTAGGTGAAATGTTCTAACTTTTGGGGTGGTATGTTGAGAAATCTTTTTAAGTGTTTCGTATCCCTCATATTCACGCTAGTTATGATCAACGGTAGCTTCAACCTAAGAACTGCTTTGGCCGCTACGAATGGGAAAGAAAGTGAGGTTCAATCGGTCGAAGTTCAGTTAGTGGTCTCAGGTAAAGTTTATGACGGGTTGCAGGATCGAATTGAATATAGTATTGGTCGGGTGGGAGAGAAGATTTTACTCTCCCAACCCATCTCTTTATTGCAAAAGAATGAAGAAACAGTTAAAACAGCGATTTATAATGTATTTTCCAAAGTTTTAACGGGGTTCAAATTGGATTCAGTTGATTTGTTTTTGGGTGAACACACCCGAGTCGTAATCCAATTAACACCGCTTCCTCCACTTATATCAAAGGTTCGCCTTCAAGTAAGAGTTAAAGATGTATCCCCTGAGATTATTCGCCTCATCGATGAGTTGAGTCTGAAAGTGGAAGACGATCTAAATCAGGTGCTAGTGGGACTCCCAGTGGCTTCTGTGTCTTGGTCGGAAGCAATTGTTAATCTTGCAACCAATTTTTTGGTTGAAAGGGAATTCCCCGGTTTTTCGGGCCGTTTTGAGATGAAAGCCGGTTCCGAAACTCAGCTGACTTTAATCTTAACTCCCAGAAAGCCAGTCGTGGAAATGGTTAAAGTTCATTATGCCTCTTCCAGTATTCCGGCATGGTTTCTTAAATTAAAGGTAAAACCATATCAAGAAAATTTCGATATTCTTAAAGGTTTGCCAGTGGAATTTGTAACCCACAACCAGAAGCTTTTAGAAGGGCAAATAACCCGTTCCTTAAACGAGCTTTCGGAAATGCAGCAGTGGGGGATGGCGGCTAAACTTTCCATAACTCCAGGTGTCCAGACTGAAATTAAACTTGCCGTGGATTCTTTGACGCTCCAAACAAAACTAGAAGCCCGCTATTTTGCTGGTACGGATAATTCTTTTGGTAATTTTTACACATACCTGGGCTACCATACCGATGATTATGAGTTATTTGCCAGAAAGTTTTGGGGGGAGTACCCAGGAGGTGATTTTAAAATCGGCTTGAAATTTCCATTGGCCTCCAATCTTTTCGGCGCTTTTGAGTATGCCCCTGGTGATCGGTTTAAGGACGTTTGGCTCCATTATCAATTTGAACGTGGTGATTATTTAGATTTAACCATGGGTTTAGATGATAGTCCAAATGAAGCTGTGGTGGGAGTTAAAATCAATGACACAGTTAATTTGGAATTTGTAAAGTTTCAGCACCAATCTGGGGTTCAACTGATGTTTCATTTTTAAACTTTGCTAAATTATGAATAAAAAGGAGAGCAAAAATGAAAAGATCTGAAAAGTTGTTTCAAGCATTAACCTTAGGAGTATTAGTATTAACTATTGTTCTTTTAGTAAGCAGTCTGACTGGCGCTGCCCCTTCACAGAATGGTCCGACCGGATATGTCGATTCCGAAAAACTACGTAGTCAGCTTTCTGATTTTAAACGTTTAGAGTCGCTGGTCAAAGATAAACAAGCAGAATTTGATTCGTTTCGTGGGTATATCTATACACAACAGCGAAATGCCGTAAAACAGTTACAAGATAAAGCTGCTCTTGAAAAAAACGGCAAATCAGCGGATGAACAAGCGAATATCGATAAAAAGTTAAAAGATGATATTCAAAAAAAGAACGATGAATTACAGGCCCAATTAGAGCAGAAGTACTCCGAGATTCAGAAGAATCTTGACGAACAAAAAAAAGCAGCAATGGAAAGAGAAAAGAAACTAATCGCAGATGTAGCCGTTGATCAAAAGGTTTCAATGGTTCTGGATAAAGCTGCAGTTCTCTATGGCGGAATCGACATTACGCAGGCAGTAATCGATAAAGCCGCCAAAGAGGATGCAAAAGGAAGCAAAAAATAAGGATGGCTTGCTTCTTACAATGATAATTAACCGCTGGAAGCTAGTAGTATTAATTCTGGCAATTTTTTTATCTGTCTTCGGTTTTATTTTTTTGAAAATCAGCACTGGCAAAAAGTCTACTCATTTCACCAGTGCTGATTATGATCGAGCAAAAATTCACCCACAAGCACGGAGTTGGTCGAAGTATCGGGAAATCGGAAAAGAATTCGCTCATTTCATCGATTTTCCGGCGAATTCAAATACGAATGAGGCGAATGAGAAGGTTCCCCAAATCGTAGATGATGGTGAAATTTCCATTAACAAAGCAATAGAACTTCAGATTTCCGAAGTTCGACGGATGTTTAGCACGGAAAATTTAATAAAACGGGCTGATTTTGAAAAAGAAATTTCGGAATTTGAAGAAAAACTCAAGCATGAGATCGACATTAAGTTTCAGGACACCTTACAACGACTTACTGATTCTCTAAATTTGGATATTCAGCAAAAAAAATCTCTGTTTGCGAAAAATTTGGCTGAATACCGGCGTGGTTTATTAGGCGAACAGCAAGTCAATTTGAGTAGTCTTCAGCTTAAATTGTATATTATTGACCTCTCAAATGATTTAGCTGAAAAAAATCGACTGAGGGACCAAACTTTACTTTTAATTAGTCAGATACGGCAAGATATGGAGATTAAATATGTAGCTGAAGAGCAAAAGCTTCGTGCCCAATTGGATAGAGACCTGAAACAACTGAGAAAACAATTTGATGACAATTTGAATACCTTCAAGGATGAACAAGAACAATATTACCGGGAGCAGGTGAATGCTCTTAAAAAACGATTGGAAGATGAGTACCTTGAATGGTACGTTCAACGCGAAGGTGAGGTCCAAAAAGCTATCAAGTTAAGAGAAGTACCGACGTTTGACTATTCTTTTTAAAGTATGGTAAAAAATGGTAAATTAGGCGGAGGGATTTTTAATGCCAGAGAAAAAGGGGTTCCTTTTACCAGCTTCAATTATCCTAGGCTCTTTAATCATTCTTGCAGGGCTAATTTGGGCTGTCAATGCATCCATGATGAAAATAGGTGTCGTAGACTTTGGTAAACTTTCGAAAGAAAGCGCGCTTGGTCAAAAATTTAATAAAGAGATTGTGGCAAAACAGAAAGAACTTCAGACAAAGTTCAAAGCCGCTAAAACAGATGCAGAAAAGAGCCAAATCAGTTCCGAATTCGAAAGTTTTAAGGCCAGCAAGGAATCGGAGTTTGTCAGCAAAGCAACCCAGGCTGTCAAAACCGTGGCTAAACGAAATAGAGTCAAAGTTGTTAGCAGCCCGCAAGTTTTCATTTACAGCGACACTGACATTACGGCGGAAGTGATTAAAGAATTGAAATGAGGTTCGGATTCAATGACTTCCTTGTCAGATTTAGCAAATTTGGTTCATGGCGAACTAGTTGGCGATGGGCGTCTCGAAATCACTGGAGCGGCCGGTTTTGAAGATGTTCGGGCGGGCGAAATTACTTTCGCTGCCTCCATGCGAGCAGTGGAACCGATAATCAACAGTTGTGCCGCTGCGGTCATTGTTCCAACGAATATTGAGAACATCCGTAAGCCAGCGATTAGAGTTGTCAATCCCCGATTAGCATTTGCCCAAATATTAGCCTTTTTTCATCCTAGTCGACAGAGATTACAAGGGATTCATCCTTCGGCCGTTATTGGGAAGGGTTTTTGCGGAGATGAATGCGCTGTTGGAGCTTTATGCTTTATTGGCGATGATGTTACCATTGGCCGCGGATCGGTGATTTATCCAGGCGCGGTGATAATGGATAGAGTGCAAATAGGGGACAATTCTATTATTCACGCCAATGTCGTTGTCCGTGAAGACTGTGTTATTGGCAAAAATGTACAAATTCATGCCGGTTCTGTGATTGGAGCTGACGGTTTTGTTTACGTTACTGAAAATGGAAGGCATCATAAAGTGCCGGAAGTCGGTAACGTCGTCATTGAAGATGATGTTGAAATTGGAGCCAATGTAACGATCGATCGTGCCACTACCGGTGTGACTCTGATTCAACGGGGAACGAAAATTGATAATCTAGTTCAAATTGCTCACAATTGTAGGCTGGGCGAGGATAATTTGATTATGGGGCAAGTCGGAATTGCCGGTGGTACGAAGTTAGGTGAGCGAGTCACCTTATCTGGCAAAGCAGCAGTGATTGAACGGATAAAAATTGGTGCGGATTCGGTCATTGCCGCTAATGCCCTGGTTATTAATAGTTTGCCAGCGAATTCTTTCGTTTCAGGAATCCCAGCGAGGCCTCATGCGGCGGACATGAGGATTCAGGCTACAGCTGGTCGTTTACCGGAATTATTGAGGGAATTTAAAGAACTTCAAAAAAAGGTAGCGGATTTGGAGGAAAGAATTTTTAAATAGAATAGTAAATAAGGAAGGAATTTGGCAAAACCTGGCGAAAAATTTATTGTCAGGTTTTTTGTTTTTGGCAATTGTACAAAAGATTGGTAAGTTTTCTTAGCGCATTAAGCGCTTTTTTAATAGGTAGAGGTAGAGACGTTGACTATCAGGGTTCAATTGAAAACAATACACCGCTATACCTGGAATGAATTTCTGCAACAGTTCTTGGTGTGTTGGATTGGATTTACTATTTTGGGGATTGGGAAAATCTTTTTCGATTACAATGATCTTTTCATCGGTTATCGGGTTACGTTAAAGGTTTTATTGACTTTACTTTTAAATCAAATTCCATACCTTTGGATGGATATATTTCCCGCTGCTACGCTGTTCGGGGTCATTTTAGCCTTTGGACGATTATTGCGGGAGAGAGAACTGGATGTAATCCAATTGAGCGGTTACGGGATATTCCATACAATGCTGCCGGTTTTTGTGGGACTTCTGATATTGTGCATCGGTGCTTTTTATTGGAATGATCTCGTGGTGCCCGCAGCCAACCACCGATTCGAAATTGAGGTTAGACGGCTATCTAATCAGCAAGGGTTACCTTTATTAAGAGAGAATGTCGTTTTTAAGGCACCCAACAATCGTTTTGTTTATTTTAACCGGATTGAACATAACTCTGGAAAAATAAAAGGGATTTTGATTATTGAAACGAAAGGCCCTGGCAAATGGCCGCGTCTTATCTCGGCAAATTGGGGGCGGATTCAGCGCGGCATTTGGGAGCTGAACGAGGGGGTTCTCCATGAGTTTGATGCACAAGGAGCGGTTGCTTCTGAGTTGACCTTTCAAAAAATGCAACTCAAAATGGTCGCGGATTATTCGGCAGTCATCGGAGATGAAAAAGGTCCAGCCGAAATGCGAGCGGAGGAATTAAAACGACTTGCGACGCTTTATGGAAAAAGTGGCCTAAACCTCCCGGTTTATTCAGTATTTTTTTATTCCAAATTTGCCGATCCGTTAAGCCCGTTAGTGTTTGCTTTTTTAGCTATTCCATTGACGATTTTGACTGGTCGAAACGCCCGGTTATGGACCGGGATGGTATATTGCTTTTTACTCATTTTAGGATATTATGCACTCCAAGTAGTAGGGCGTACTCTGGGAGTGAATGGACTTGTCCTTCCCTGGCTGGCGGCTTGGGTTCCAAACATTACTTTTTTTATAACCGGCATCATTCTATTGATCCTTTGCGAACAACGGAGGTAAGATGCGAAGAGCATTTTGGGTCCTCGGGATGTTGGTCGTGTTCATTCTGGGGCATTCCGGTCCGGCGCGTGGTGCACTCGACCGCGTTCTTCTTTCTGCCGATGAAGTTCATTATAACTATGAAACAAAACAGATTCGCGCTTTGGGAGCGGTTGTCATTCATTATAAGGAGATTCAAGTCACTGCGGATTGGGCAATTATCGATCAAGAACTAAATTTCCTTTTGGCAACCGGGGAGGTTTGCGTGGAAAAGAACGGGGACCAATTTCAAGGACAGCGGTTTCTCTACAGTATCAAGGAGCAGCAAGGTTGGCTCAGCCCGGCACATACCACAATTACCGGATCCGAAATTGAGAAAGCGGTCCGCTACTCGGCGGAAGAAGCCCTTGTCAAAGAAGAAGAGATCCTTGCCAAAGGGTCATTTTTTACCGGTTGTGACTTGGAAAAACCACATTATCATTTTACCGCAAAAGAGTTGGAATATTATCCCGATAAGCGAATTATTTTACGCCGCGTTTGGTACTGGGAACACGGTCGGCGGCTTATCTTTCTACCTTATTTTTATATATCGCTGGAGGACAAGGAGGATAATTTTGAGTTCGAAGTAGGCCATAATGAAGTGGATGGCTGGTATGCGTTGGTCGGCTATAAATACTTTATGAATGAAAAAAACCGCTTACAGTTTGAGAGCAAGTTCACGGAGCTCAATGGAGATCTGTATTCGGTGAAACACCGTTCGATCCTTTCGAGTCATCGCGAATGGTTTCAGGAATATTACCTGGCGGACAAGTCCGGTCTGGGTTACCCTCAGCCGGAGTACGGAGTTGCTCTGGGATACAAGGATGAAACGGATCCTAAGCGAGCAATGGAATCCAATCTCACCCATTGGCAACGTTCCACTTGGACCGGGAATTCATATCCGGATTACTTGTTTACGCTAGCTTATCGAGGAATGACGCCCTATCCTTACCTGAATTTGCAATATCAAGATACAGGCGAGGATCCGCTCCGCACCATGAATTTTCATGGAAGTTGGAACTACAACCTGGATCCCACTGCTAGCTTGCGTTTTTGGGGGAGCTGGAGCTTTTTGGAGTATTTACGTAATAAAAGCTTAGCTTCGAACAATTATAATAATTTTGTATACGATTTGAATTACCTCAAAAATTGGGATGGATCCAATCTAAATTTAAAGTATAAAGAGACGGCTGTCTTTGATGGCAATACTTATGCCGAGAACGTGAAACCGGATATTACCTATACTGTTCCGTCCTGGCGCATTCCTTATCTCGACGAGATCAGTATTTCCGGTAATTATACCCGATTGGAGCGTTTTCAGAAAGATGTGGTAACTGGAGAAGGCGAACGTTTTGGTCTCGATATGTCAAAGCGCTGGACCCTTGGGGTTCAATGGATTCCCAATTTAACGTTGGCCAATAATCTGTATCTCAGAAAATACCGCGTTAACAACGTTACTTCGGACGTGGCCGATTTAAACTCGGCACTTACTGCAACCAAATATTTTAAGAATAACTTATCTGCGAGTTTGGGAGTGGGTTACAGCATGCTGGACGGGGAGGTCAATGCTCTTTTCAACAGTAAAGACAGCGGACTCCAACCCGGCGGGTTTGCGAATAATCTTTGGGCATTGAACAATGAGCACCTATTTGCATCATTAAACAATGAATATTATTTTCAAACCCAAATAGGCCGTTCAACATTGACTTCTAAATGGATGCCCGCCTCCTCCCAATCGATTGGCCTGAGCACCCAATACGATTGGACTCAGGGTCCGGGTCTGACGAATCTGGAAGCCCGTTACAACTTAAACGAAGAAATGAAGCTGGCACTGCTTCTAGGGTATGATTTTCAATATGAAGCCTGGAATATGAAACAGTTTGAAATGCTCATCGACCGGAAGCTCACTACCAACTGGAAGGTGGAAGCAGCGTTACAGTATAGCATGGTCCAGGAGGATTTTTCGATCGGGAATGTGACATTTACATATGATTGGCACTGCCGCCAGTTGTTATTTCACTATGACTGGACCGACCAATCTTTTTGGTTCCGAGTTATTTTTAAAGCATTTCCACAAGCGAGCTTACAATTTGACAAGGATATGGAATTGTTAAATGATCCGAACTTCTTATCTCAATAAACTTTTATCATTAGGGTTGGTGCTGCTCATTTGGGGTCTCGGATATTTTGGCGGATGGTGGGATTTCATCGTCTCCCCAAAGAATATTACGGATCAGCCTCAATCTTCTGCCAAACCGCGGATGATGATTCATAAAAACACGATTTCCGGGTGGGATAACCATCAAAAAGCTTGGCAGATCAAAGCGGAGAATATTTGGCAAGTTGCTGATGGAAGTATTATCTATTTTGAAACCATCAGCGAAGGAGTCATCTTTTCCGTAGCAGGAGAGCGGCTTCACTTCACAGCGGGTTGGGTTCGATGGGAGAAACCTCATGGCCGACTTTATTTCGGTGACGGCCTCACCGTCAGTCTAAGGGATGGAACGTTGAAAACCCCGGAAGCGATATTGGATTATCGGAACCAGATCATTCGCTCGGAAAAAAAGATTCAATTCTGCGGCGCCGAACTCAGCCTTTCTGCTCAAAAAATGCAAGCGGATATTAACAAGGAAGAACTTGTGCTGGAAGGGGATGTGGAGTTGGAGCAACAAGGCGATAGGATTCAAGCGCAAGGCCTCTTTTATGATTTGAAGGAGAAACGCTACGAGCTTCAAAATCCCAAAGAAATGACGATTCATCTATGAAAAAGGGGCTTTTTTACTTGGCGCTTTTTGGCCTGACCCTTGGATTGTCTTGGGCGGAATCAGAAAGAGTCAGGATTACCGGACTGAATATTCGTGGCGACGCGCAACGTAAAATCACATATATCAGCGGCAATGCCCGGATTGTGCAGAATAAGACGGTGATTACTGCCCAGAGTGCCACGATCGACATGGACCGCAAAAAGGCCATTCTTGAGGGAGGAGTTATGCTTGGTGAGGCAGAGTTCGCCATCGCCGCGGCTCGTTTGGAATACGACATGCGTCAGAAAGTCGGAATTTTTCAAAAGGAAGTCCGCCTAGACTACAAGCCTATAAAAAATCCAGCCGGTAAATTCGATTCGGAACCTTTTCGCTTGTTTTGCCAAGAGCTATACTTGGAAACAAACCATAAGAATTTTAGCGCCATGCGGCAAATACGGTTTGAACATACCAGTTTTACCGGCTCTGCCGATCGCTTTGAATATGAGGATAAACGTCAAGAAGTGCATTTATTAGGCAAAGCGCGCTTGAATCGCCCGCCCCAGAACAAAGCGGGTCAAAATCAAGAGCCATTTCAGTTGCAGAGCGAACAAATTATCCTCATGACAAAGACGAAAAATTTCAGCACCAGCGGGAGTGCGGTTCTGGAGCAGAATGAGTTTCGGGGTACGGCCGAGCGGATCGTTTATCACGACGCCACGCAAGAGATTCAATTTCAAGAACAAGTTTCATTTGACAGATTGGGGAAAGCTGGGGCGAGTGCACAGACTTCAAAAGAACCGTTTCAACTGACCTGTGATCAACTGAATCTCGCCAGCAACACGAAGAATTTTACCGCTATGGGCGCGGCCAGGCTGGTTCAGAGCGATTTTGTGGGAACCAGTGCGCAAATGACATATCTCGATAACCGCCAGGAATTAACGCTGAGCGAAAAGGTACATCTCAGCCGAGTGGTAAAAGCGGGATCCAAATCGAAAAATAAAGAACCATTTGAATTGGAAAGCGCTACATTAGTCCTGTCTGTCAATAATAAAAATTTCATCGCCTTCGGAGAAGCCTCACTCAAACATCCGGATTTTCAGGGCACTGCAGACCAGATCGAATATGATGATGAAAGGCAGCTGCTTCGGATGGTGGGTCACGCCAGCCTGAAACGGCCCGAAGGAGAGATAATTCAGGGCGAACAAGTAACGATCAATCTTGACGATAAAAGTTTTATAGTGAATAATAAAGTTAATCTGAGTTTTGACGTAAAAGAGGAAGAA
Organism: Hydrogenispora ethanolica; assembly: GCF_004340685.1. Classification (NCBI taxonomy): domain Bacteria; kingdom Bacillati; phylum Bacillota; genus Hydrogenispora; species Hydrogenispora ethanolica. The sequence continues at coordinate 74,000 of NZ_SLUN01000027.1, forward strand.
ACCAAGAAATGAGATGGTCGGGTTCATTTTGAGAACCGCGGCGTAGGGTTGCAGGTGAAACAATGCAAGGAGGATTGACGGATTCCCAGTGGTACGGTCAAGAGTTTCGATTGCTCCGGGATGAGGAATTCCGGAACGAGCAAGGCTGCTGCAGGATGGTGGAGTTACAGACTGAACGGGTCCAGTTCCGTTTCCCCGGAAGGGAGACGCTGGAGTCGGACTTTAAGTTGCTCTACGGTGTTGGCGACGCGCTCGCGTCCAAGTTGTATGCCGAAGGTTATCAGTCCTTGCACGATCTAACGATGCACTCCCGTTGGGGACGGGCGGCGCGAGATTTATTGCACCAGATCGATCAGGGCAATGTGGAACGTCTGGCGGCCTACGGTGCATCGGATCTTCAGCTGCTCAGCTTTTTTCAGCCGGAGCGGGTGCTGTTTATCGATATTGAAACCACTGGACTCTATAATATCAATCCTGCCTTCTTGGTGGGGGTTCTGCAATTCTGGAACGGAGGCGGCCGGATCCGGCAGTTTTTGGCCAGGGACTATAGCGAGGAAAAAGCCATCTTGCAAGCGGCGAGCACTCATCTGGGACAGGCAGCGTTGATTGCCAGTTATAACGGAAAAAGTTTTGATCTGCCCTATCTGAAGGGGCGGATGCGATTTCATCAGTTAACCGGGACGGACGCCATGTTTCATATCGACTTGCTCCGCTCGACCCGGCGGAGCTATAAGCATACCTTGCCGAACTGCCGCTTGCTGACGATTGAAAAGTTTTTGCTCGCGACGGAGCGCTTGGACGATCTGCCCGGCTCGATGGTGGCCGATTATTATCACCGGTTCGTTGAGACCGGAGATCAGGCTTGCATTCAAGCGATTTTAAAGCATAATGCCATTGATCTGCTATCGATGGCCAAATTGCTGGGTGTTTTAGTTGCAAATCATGATAAGTCCTAAAAGCGTTGTGATAAACCCGGCTGAAAGCCGGGGATGGTCAAAGCGATTGCTTTTCTGAGCTTTTGCGTTCACCCTGGCCTTCGGACAGGGTTTATCACAACGCTGCTAATGATGACCAACGGATTGGGTTCGATATGGAAAGGCGGTTGGAGATGAAGATTCGGGAGATTGTCGAAGGCGTGTCTGTCTCGGGACAATTTTTGATCGTTGAAAATCAAATGAAAGTTGCCAAAAACGGCAATAGTTATCTGGCCATGAAGATCGGGGATCAAACCGGGGAATTGGCTGTCAAAGTATGGAGTGCCGATGAGGAGACATTCCGTCATTTGGAAGTGGGGAAAGTCATCGAGATTCAAAATATTCAGCCCAAATTGTTTAAGGATCAGATTCAGCTCGAATGGGAAGCGAAAAACCAGGCCGCTTACAAGATTGTCCCCGACGGAGAGGCGGATTATAGCCGCTTTTTGCCGACAGCGCCGGGGAACCTCAACGAGCTGTGGCTGCGGCTGACTCAATATATTGATTCGGTTACGGAATCAAAACTCCGGCACTTATTGGCCTTTTTCTTTGATGATGCCAAATTCGCGGCGCATTTCATGAAAGTTCCGGCCGCGCTAAAACGCCATCATGCTTATATCGGCGGGCTTTTGGAACATACTGTCGGAGTTGCGTCCCTTTGCGCGGCTGCGGCGGCCTATTATCCGCTCGTGAACCGGGATATCTTGCTGACCGGTGCTATTTTGCATGATATTGGGAAAACTAAAACCTATAAACTGGAAAAAGGCTTTGACGGCACGGATGAAGGGAAGCTCATCGGCCATTTGATTTTGGGAGTGGAGATGGTTAGCCAGGCCGTGGCGCAGTCTTTCGGCCCGATGGATGCTGCGGCCGAATCGCTTAAGAATACGTTGCTTCATTTGCTCGTCAGCCATCACGGCATCATGGAATGGGGTTCGCCGGTGGAACCCTTGACGTTGGAGGCTTGCATTTTGCATCATGCTGATAATATGGATGCCCAAGTCACAAAGTTTCTAAAAGTGATGCGCGCCGAGAGTAACACCGTGGGTTGGTCCGCTTTTGATCCGGGTCTGGGACGGTCGATCTGGATGAACGGAATGGTCCGGGAAGAGCGCGAGCTGCCGGAGGAGGCCTGATGGAGAATATCGGCTGGTTTTTGCGGTATCTGCTATGGGTTGGAGTGGGAATGCTCCTCCAATACGGTTTGCGGTGGCCGTCGTGGCTGGTGATGATCGGTTCCTTTGCGACGCTGTTATTGCTTCCACCGTGGTGGAGCCTTAGCCTCGTCTGTGGCTGTTGGATCGGCTGTGCCTTTTTTACGGTACGGCCCGAGTCTTCTCATCCGTCCGAAAATGGCTCCACCTTTACCTGGTTTCAGGTGGTCACCGGATCAGTCTGGGCGTTCAGCGGATTTATGCTGACCCTGTTATTGTTGTGGCGAGTCAAAACGACAAATACGCTCACCCCGGCCGAGTTGGAGATCTTGGGCTGGAGTTTTCTTCTCCTGGTGGAGGTTTGCATTTATAAAAATATTGCCTCCCAGTGTCCGATGCATTACCGGAAGTATTTGAGCGTGGGCATGACCGCGCTAATCTTTTTGATGCTCTTTTATGCAGTTGCCGCGACCAACTTTATTACGAAGTTTCTGACATTCGTCATCATCTTGAACGGCAATCTTTTTTTGCTGACATGGGTCGATCATCCGCTTTTTCAACCGCGGGATCCGTTACTTAGGAGAAGACGATGAAGGTAGCTTTTCATACTTTAGGTTGCAAAGTCAATCAGAATGATACGAATAACCTGATGGCGCTGTTTCAGAAACAGGGCTATCAGGTTGTGCCTTTTGGCCAACCCGCCGATGTCTATGTTGTGAATACCTGCGCCGTCACCCATGTGGGGGAGCGCAAATCCCGTCAGACCATTCGCAAGGCGATCCAAAACAACCCCGAGGCGGTGGTGGCGGTCACCGGCTGTTACGCCCAGACCGCGCCGGAGGAATTGGCGGGGATCCCAGGAGTCAACCTGGTGGTCGGCATGGCCGACCGGCCGCGAATCGTCGATTTGGTGGCTGAATTTCGCGCCACCCACCGCAATCAGATTCAAGTCCGTCCGAACCGGGCGACTTGGGAAGAAATGCCTCAATCCGACGGAGGGGAACGAACCCGGGCGACCCTGAAGATTGAAGAGGGCTGTGATCAATACTGTTCCTATTGTATCGTTCCCTATGCCCGTGGTCCGGTGCGCAGCATGCCGCCGGAACAGGTCATTCAGAGTATCCGGGGATTACTGGCCGAGGATTACCAGGAGATCGTGTTGACCGGGATTCATCTGGGGTCGTATGGCAAAGATTGCAGTTCGAGTCTGGCGCAATTACTTGCGGAGATTGTGGCGTTGGAAGGCCGGTTCCGGGTGCGGCTGGGTTCGATCGATCCGCATGAAATCGATGCGGAACTGGTGGAAACCATCGTCGGACATCCCGACCGCATCTGCCAGAGTCTGCATATCCCGCTGCAAAGCGGGAGCGATCGTATTCTCAAGTTGATGAACCGCCATTACAGCCTGGAGGAGTACGCTGCTCTGCTAGGAGCTTTGCGGGCGGGAAATCCGCTCCTGGCCATCGGGACCGATCTGATCGTCGGTTTTCCGGGCGAGACGGATGAAGACTTTGACGCGATGGCCGCATTCGTCAGGGAGCAGGCCTTCAGCCGGGTGCACGTTTTCCGGTATTCGCCACGGCGCGGGACTCCCGCGGCGCGGCTGCCCGGCCGGGTGAGCGCCGCCGAACAAGAACGGCGCAGCCGGGTCATTCAAGCCATTGCGGCGGAGAGCGGCGCGCGGTTCGCGCGGGAATTCATCGGCCGCCGCGTCCAGGTTTTATTTGAAGAGCAGGAAGGTTCTCTGTGGGAAGGTTTGTCCGGCGAATACCTTCGCGTCAAAGTGGAGGCGGCCGGCGAGTTGCGCAACCGGCTGGTTCCGGTCCTTATTACCGGGAGCCATCAGGACGCTTTGCAGGGAATCATTTAAACTTTCTTCGAAAGATTGCAGGAATTTTTTTTGACAATGTCGAATAAGCCAGAAAAAGGAGCGATCCCCTTGACGGATTGTCTGTTTTGTAAGATTGTTCGTGGTGAAATCCCCAGTCAGATTGTTTTTGAAAACGATCAGATGATAGTTTTCAAAGATATTCAGCCGGTGGCTCCATTTCATTTATTGGCCATTCCCAAACGGCATATTGATAATATTGCCGACCCCAATCTGGTGGATGGCGAGCTTTTAACCGGACTGTTGCAAGGAATCCAGCAAGTCGTAACGGAAATGGGTCTTAAGGAAAATGGCTTCCGGGTGGTTGCAAATTATGGGCGGGATGCCGGCGAAGCAGTGCATCATTTGCATTTTCATATGATTGCCGGTCGCTCTTTGGCATGGCCTCCCGGTTAAGTGATTGACATTTATCCCTTTGATATAGTAAAATATTATAATGTGATTTTGTTTTCGAACCGGACACTGCTGTATGGGTCATGGGTAGGAAAGCAGTGAGGGGAGGGAAATAGTTGGCCACTGAAATTAAAATCGGTAAAAACGAAACCTTGGATAGCGCTTTACGGCGTTTTAAAAGGGAATGTCAAGTTTCCGGCATTTTAGCCGAGGTTCGTAAGCGTGAGCATTATGAAAAGCCTAGTGTCAAAAGGAAAAAGAAATCAGAAGCAGCCAGAAAGCGCAAGTTTAAATAACCCGTCATTGACGGGTTTTTTATTTGCAAGACGGTTGGTCGCCGCCTCGCCGGGTTTGCGACCAACCGCTTTTTATAAGAGGACCCGGCTCTCCAACCGTTCGAAAAAACCTCCCATCATTGATTCTTCCATTGCGAACGTAGCGAAAAGGATGAGATATCCCTTCAGGGATAAATCAGCACTTTAGTTGCGGAAGGAGTATCTCGAGTAATCGAAGGAGTGGGCTTCCCCCGAGAAACTAGACACCAAGTTAAGCACTTTTTCTTCGATTTTCGAAGTATTCCGGGGTCATGCTACCAATTGAAGAATGACGGC